>NZ_JADEWU010000117.1:0-13245 GCF_015207485.1 Planktothrix mougeotii LEGE 06226 | reverse complement strand
CCCCGATACCCACACCCGTACCCACAGAAGCGCCAACACTGCCACCTATACCCACACCCACACCCCGGCCTACAGAAACACCAACACCCACACCAACCCCTACACCTGTACCTACACCAACCCCCACCCCGGTCGTTACTCCCGCACCGACACAAATTCCTACACCTGACTTTCAGGCTTTGGAAGATGCCCTCAAATCCTTGCCTGTTACCGTTTCACCCCAACCTACTCCCGAACCCACGACGGTTTATGTGTTTGACCCCACCCAGTTATACCTGGGAATCAAAATCAACGCCGATGCCCTCACGCCTCCGGCTACCGCTAACCCCGTTAACGGTACAGGGAATACCGATGATTTGGAAGCTACAGACAATCAGGATGTGATTTCTTCCGGTGGTGGTAATGATCAAGCCTTGGGCTTTAAAGAAAATGACTTTATCACTCTCGAATCAGGAAATAACACAGGTTATGGCGGTCAGGGGAATGATACTGTCGTCAGTGGTGAGGGCGATGACTTGATTTACGGGGATTTAGGAGATGATCTAGTTCAAAGCGGAGACGGTCAAGATACAGTTTTCGGAGGTCAAGGCAATGATATTCTGCATGGGAATTCAGGAGATGACCTGCTCTTGGGGGGTGAAGACACAGATGTTTTAGAAGGGAATGAAGGTAATGATCTCGTCTTCGGTGGCCAAGGCGCAGATTTTGTCAATGGAAATGAAGGAGATGATGTCCTGTTTGGCAACCTAGGCGTTGATATCATTTCTGGAGGCACAGGCAATGATACAGTTTATGGGGGTCAAGAAACCGATCTCGTCGATGGAAATGAAGGAGATGATTGGCTTTGGGGTGATTTAGGAGATGATCTTCTCGATGGCGGTACCGGAGAAGACCAACTCCTCGGCGGTGAGGGTAATGACATCCTCGTCGGTGCTGAAGGTCTGGATACCCTGACCGGAGGCAATGGCAATGATGAATTCTATATTGCGACTCAATTTGACACAGAAACGATTACCGATTTCCAAGATGGGTCAGACCGAATTGTGTTCACCGGAGGATTGACCTTTGCTCAGTTACAAATTACGTCGGAAAATGGCAATACCATTTTGACAGTAACGAGCACTCAACAACAAGTAGCTAAACTCTTGGGTGTGAATAGTTCTTTGATTACGGCGGAGGATTTTTCCACTAATAATTCTCTCTAATCAAGTAGTCGGGGGAGTTAATTTTCTCCCCCTAAAAATTTTTTAGAGCGATCGCCATACCCCTTAAAAAAAACTGAATTCAGTATTTATTCGTAATTCGTAATTCGTAATTCGTAATTTCTTGTTCCCTGTTCTCTGCTATTAATTAAACCGAATTACGGTTTCGGCTTCGGTCAGATGGGAGGTATCACCCTTGAGTTCTAGTATCCATTGATTTTGATGTTGAACCAATTTGAATAAACAACATAAGGCAGCTTTCATCTCGTTTTCTTTTAAACTCGGAATCAATGCCATGGCTGTTCCTAATACAGAAGCACCATGTCCAACTAATAATAAATCATCCTGGGGAAAGGTTTTTACTAAACGTTTTGCTGTGTCGGCGGTTCGTTTTAAACATTCTTCCCAGGTTTCAGGATACTGAAAAACTCCGACAGGATAAGATAAATCAATTCTAGGGAATTTCTGAGCTAAAATTTCTGGGGGTAAGGTTTCAGGAAAACTCATCCAGTCAGGATTTAACCATTCTCCTAATCCCCAATCTAACTTAATCGATAAATCTAACCGTTCAGCAACAGCATTCGCAGTTTGGACTGTTCTTAAAAACGGAGAAGCAATAATTTGAGTAATTCCTTCCCCGACTAAACGATTAGCTAATTGTTTCGCTTGAATTTCACCATCCTCGGATAAATGGGGGTCATAACGTCGTTCTGCGGTATTAAACCAAGCGGGATTGACAAAATCAATCCGATTTCCATGTCGTGCTATCCAAACAGTTTGAGGCATAATTCCGCTTTATATTGTTTAATCTAACCCTACCAAGGACTGCCAATTAATGTAAATGCCGCCCAATAATAAGGATGGGAAAGGTTCTCAATTCCCGGTTGTACAATTTCAGGCGGTAAAGCAATTTCACCCCTTGATAATAATAATTCTCCCTGTTGTAAACGGACATCCCCCTTTAACATCCGAATTTGAGTTTGTTGTAAAGCTTTGGCTTTGGTGGAGGCGGTTTTCAACTGTTGATAAAATTCACTCATTAAGGCTAAGGTTCCCGTGTCGCTAACATACCACAAACTCGCTAAAGCTGTTTTTACCCCTGACTGAAACGCTAATCCTGCAAAGCCTAATTCTGCATCTTTATCCCCAACCGCCGTTTTACAAGCACTTAATACTAATAATTCAATCGGGGGATTCTTCCAATTAAACTGACCCATTTGATCTAATTTAAGTTGCTCATCCCAAAATTGAATATAGGAATTTCCAGGTTTTCCCGGCTTAAATTCTGCATGGGTCGCTAAATGAACAATTCTATAGGGACTGAAGCTTAACAGACGTTTTAAATTATTGACTGTAAACCTTTGATTAAGATAAGATTGTCCTTGCCATTGTCCTAAATTTTGCGGATTTTCAATCGGAAGACGGATGATACCATTCATCCCATCCGAGTTAACAATTGTAGCTAACTCAAAAGGAACCGCAGGTAAGGGATTTTGATTTTTAAATTCTGAGGCTCCCATGGCTAAAACGAAAGCATCTTTTAGGGATTCATAATTTAGATTCATCAGATTAAAAGCCGGAATTCGAGTTAGAGCATATTTTTCAATTAAAAAACGCTCTCCATCATGTAAAACCCCTAGAGGAACGGTTCGTAATCCCGCCCCTAAACAAAATAATAGGGTATCAATCTTTTCTGCTTCTAACTGCGCTTCAACGGGTTTAATAATAGCGTTATATAATTGTTGAGCAGGTTCAAGATAGGAACGACTTTGTAACTTGCGAGGATTAGTCAATTCTTGATATAAATTAATCACCCCAGTTCTCAACTGTTCTGGTTTAATATTCGATTGAATTTGACCCAAGGGTTCTTTTTCAGGGGTAATCAAAACGACGACTAATCCTTCAGGTTCAGGAACAACCCAAAGCACAGCCGGTTTTGTTCCGGTTTTTAAGCTAATTTGAGCTAAAATTTTGGCAATATCGGGAGCCGTGAGTTTGCTATCGGTTAAATTTTGACTAAAATAGCTTTCATAGTCCGATTCCCATTCCTTCTCAACTTGGTTAACCTGCGTCTTCCAATTGACACCACTGGCTATTAATTGGCTAGAGGTAGGGGCGAGTTCTGCTCGACTGAGGATACCCACAGACAACCCTCCTAAACCTGTCCCAGAGGTCGATAATCCCATCACGACTAAACCCAATAGGACAAGAGGAAAAGCTCGCCACATCCGTTTGTTAACCCGGTTTCTCGTCCAAAAATAACCTAGATGCTTTAAAATGTCTAAAAATAGAAGACAATAACGTTGTATTCTTTTCATAAGATTGAAATGGAAAATTGAAGGGGAGGGGATTAAAATCAATCCTCTTCCTCGTCTGAGTTTCAGCCTAGTGGTTGTTCAATCTAATCTAACGTCTAAATTCTCAAGTAGAATCAACGTTGCTAAAAATTTATATTAGCTCTCAAATATCCCCTGCTCTTGGGAGTGGGGAGTCTTAAACTTTAGTCTAAACGCTCACTGATCATTATGACGCCTTCCTCAAATTTTGAGACACCGGAATCTAACTCAAATCAACCCTTGTTATCTCAAACGGATGAAAATATTAATCCTGTTTCATCTTTTGAGGAGGAGCAGAACACAATTGTTGAGGAAACTTCCCAGGAGGTTAATCGTTCTGGGGAAGAAGAACTATCGGATTTAGAACCTATTTTAGATGAATCTGTTGTTTTATCAGTAGAAACGGTACAAACAAATTCAACAATAGGAGAACCGACTTTCGATTCAGCCGTTGATATTCCCCAACAGGATTTATCGCAGATAGAATATTATAATCCTCAAAAAATTAAGTCGAATCCCACCACAATTGTTCAGTCTGCAACCAATTCAGATGAAGATTTAGAAGAAAAAAAAGAATTTTTAGATGAAATTCCTGATGAAGTCGAAATGTCCTTATTTGACCATTTAGAAGAATTAAGACAACGGATTTTTTATTCATTAATTGCAGTATTTATTGCGATTATTGGTTGTTTTACAGTTGTTAATCCGATTGTGCACCTGTTACAACGTCCTGCGTCGGGAATTAAATTTGTTCAATTAGCTCCGGGAGAATATTTCTTTGTTTCTTTAAAGGTAGCGGGTTATAGTGGATTAGTCGCAGCAACTCCGTTTATTTTATATCAAATTACAATGTTTGTTTTACCGGGATTAACCCGCAAAGAACGCCGTTTATTAGTCCCAGCTTTATTAGGGTCTAGTCTATTATTTCTATTAGGTTTAGGCTTTGCTTATATAGCGTTAATTCCGGCTGCGTTGAACTTTTTTATTAATTATGGGGCTGATGTTGTTGAACAATTCTTTTCCATTGAAAAATACTTTGAATTTGTTTTAGTCTTATTATTCTGTACGGGAATAGCCTTTCAAATTCCTGTAATTCAAGCCATATTAGGAGCCTTAAAAATTGTATCTTCCAAACAAATGTTATCCGGTTGGCGATATGTTATCTTAGGCGGAGCCGTATTAGGAGCCGTATTAACACCCTCCACCGACCCCTTAACCCAAAGTTTATTAGCTGGGGCTGTTTTAGGGCTTTACTTTGGCGGAATTTGGATTGTTAAACTGATTGAAAATACATCAGAATCTTATTCAACATCAATCGACAAATATTAACGCAAAATTGGAGGTTTTTGAGTTTTAGGTTGATTTAAAACTAAATCATATTGCGTTTGTAAATTCATCCAAAACTCAGGAGATGTTTGGAACGCTTGAGCGAATAACCAAGCAGTTTTAGATGTAATTCCTCGTTTTCCTATGATAATTTCATGGATTTCCTGAATAGGAACTTCTAAATATTCTGCTAAAGCTGCTTGCGTTAAGTTCAAGGGAATCAAAAACTCTTCAACTAAAATTTCCCCAGGATGGGTAGGAATTCGGTTGTGAGGTAACATAGGAAGTTTAATTATGATAATCAACAATTTCTACTGCTAAAGCATTACCATTTTTCCATTGAAAAATAATTCGCCATTGGTCATTAACTCGAATACTATAAAATCCTTTTAAATCTCCTTTTAAAGCTTCTAAACGATTCCCAGGTGGTACCCGTAAATCATCCAATTGATCAGCTGCATTTAACATATCTAGTTTCCGCACCACCACTTTAATTAAATTGGAAGGAAATTTCCGAGTTTCTCGGCTAGAAATTCCATGAAATAAATCCTCAGTTGCTTTGTTGCCAAAGTTTTGAATCAAGAGTTATCCCCTTTTCCCTCTATTTCCTGTTCCCTCTTATAACGATTGACACAAAGCAGCTTTGCGAGAGTCAAATAACTGAACAATTCCATCCGTTACAGCTTTTTTAACATGATCATCACAACCCGCTAAAAATTCTTCATGAGTAATTTTATTCTGAAAAAATTCTTGGGCGCGGTTGCGTTGATGGATAATTTCATCAAACCCTAAACATTTGACCATATAAGTTGCTAATGGAGAATTTTTGATATCATAGGATGAACTTTGGGTTCGTCCTTCTTCTAACAATGTTAAAACTTGTTGTTCCAATTCCGTTTTGGGTGGGTGAGAATTAAAATTAGGCGGTAAAAAATCCACTAAAGAAACGGCTGAAAATCCTTCAGTTGGCATTTCACCCATTAACGTTGAAACCGGAATCACTCGCCCAAATCGTAAGGATAACGCTTCTAAAAAGGCAATAGTAAATAACTTACTCGCCAAATACAAGCGCCCTACCTCAATATTTTTTCTAGCTCTTTCCACTAAAGCGTTATAGCTTAACTCATCAGGATAGCCTTGAAATTGATGAAAAATGATTTCGGGTTTAATAAAATTCATAAACCCTTCCATTTTTTGCAAAGCTGTCCGATATTGATTAATGGTGTAAGAACTGGAATTTTTGAGATAGTGATTTGTTTCCGGTAGCAAATTCCAAGTATTATCTAAAAATCGGGCAGCACTTTCATGGGCAAAACTTCCCACATCTCGATTAGAAAGTCTAACGGAACGTTTAACAGTTTCAATTAAATCTTCATCCGTTAATTTTAAATCAAGGGTTTTACAAACATCCTTTAAACGTTGATATAAAACATCACTATTACTTCCTAATTCTGTTTTAGGTCGAAAAGGAATTGTTGCTTCAATACAAGCCACCACTTGCACCAAAAACTCTAAAGGTAACAACGGTTCTAATACTTTGGTAGCCACTAATCCGCTCAAAAATTCATTTTGTCCACTCACGGGAGATAAAGTTTGACTGGGAGCAAAATCAAAGATTTGTCTAACCATTTCAAAACCTTCATCTGGGGGTAAGTCTTCCCCATCCCGAATCAGTAAATGTTCTCCAACTTGGCGAATAAACGGAGCAATATAATAGGTTAAATTAAAATTAACACTCTGATCCACCTGTACATAGACAACATCATGAAACAAGGCAGCTAAAACTTCAATCGGATCTTCCTCTCCCCCCACCTCAAAAATATGATTCGGGGTGTGAAAATAGCGCCAAGGCCCGGTCATCGTTTGTACAATCAGTTCTGCAATTTTAGGCAGTTCTGTCTCGTCACAATCAATTTCAAGCTTCTGCATCGCCCAGATTAGCTTTTCTAAGCACTGTTTGTTGTAGTCCGGTTCAAAACCCATGTTTACCAATACACCTTATATACTGAACTTAAATTATTGATATCTTATTATGCCTTTAGTTTTAATCAGATCAGACGTATAACCCCCTAAGTTGAGATCAAAACCGAGTTTAAGCTCCTAAGAGGTTGAAAATGAGCGAAATTCCAATTATTGCTACAAATGATGAAACAACAATGGATAAGATTTGCCCTAGTTGTGGATTCAACAATTCTCAGCAAGCAAAATTCTGTATTGAATGCGGCACTTTGCTCACAAACTCGGAATCGGTCAATAAACCCGAAATCTTATATCCTGCATCCAACAATAGCAAACCGTCGCCATTTCAGGAAGGAGGGTTTACACCCTTAATCATCAAACCGGAGGCACAGGTCAGGGAAAGATCCTCTGTTGTGTTTACACGACCCGCAGAACGCCGTTTACTCACGGTGATGTTTTGTGATTTAGTCGGGTCAACGGCCTTATCCGAACAACTTGACCCGGAAGAACTGCGAGAATTGATTCAAACCTATCAGGAAACCTGCGCCCATATAGTGATGCAGTTTGAAGGTTATATTGCCCAATATTTAGGGGATGGGATTTTAATTTATTTTGGTTATCCTATTGCCCATGAAGATGATGCTCAACGGGCGGTGAGGGCTGCATTGGGCATTATTGAAGCGATGGCGAGTCTCAAAAGCCGTTGTGTTCAAAATCGTTGTTTGAACTTAGCCGTGCGTTTGGGGCTGCATACGGGGTTAGTGGTGGTGGGAGAAGTGGGGGCGGGAAACAAACGAGAACAGTTAGCCATTGGCCAAACTCCGAATTTAGCCGCCCGCTTACAAGGTCTAGCCCAACCCAATATGGCCGTATTAAGTCAGAAAACCTATCAACTGGTGCAAGATATTTTTGAGTTTCAACCCCTGGGTTTACATTCGCTGAAGGGGATTTCTCAAGCAACGCAAGTGTATCAAGTGCTGCGGGAAACGAACCATTGTCAACGAGCTAAAATTGCAACCCGTGAAACCCCTCATATTGGACGTCAACAGCAACTCGAACAGTTAAAAGCCATCTGGGAAACGGTGAAAACGGGACGAGGACAGGTGGTATTAGTCACTGGGGAAGCGGGAATGGGAAAATCCCGACTCATACAAGCCTTTAAACAACATCTGGCGACCGAAAATTATCGCTTACGAGAGTTATATTGTTCTCCCTATTATCAACATACGCCGTTTCATCCAATTCTTGAATTATTACGGGAGAGAATTTTGAATTTATGGCAAAAGGATTCTCCTGATCAAAAACTCAGAAAACTTGAAGAGTATTTAACTGAAAATCAACTTCCTGTCGCTGAAACTGTACCGCTATTTGCCCAACTGTTAGAAATTCCTTTAACTGAACAATATACCCCTTTAAATTTATCGCCCCAAGCTCAAAAACAGAAAATTATAGAAGCAATGTTAGCGATGATTCGTCGTTTGGCGAGTCAACAACCCGTTTTAGTGATTGTCGAAGATTTACATTGGATTGATCCTTCGAGTTTAGAGGTACTAAATCGATTAATTGAAGCGGGATCAAATCTACCCATTTTAAGATTATGTATTTCTCGCCCAGGGTTTGAAATTAAATCCTTAGATTTTTCCCAAATCACGGAAATTAACTTAGATTATTTATCTTTGGAACAAACCACAGAAATTGTGAATGGAATTACCCTCGGAAAAGCTTTACCAGAGGTTTTAATGAAGTTAATTCTTGAAAAAAGCGATGGAATTCCTTTATTTGTAGAAGAATTAACCAAAATGGTTTTAGATTCAGGATGGTTAGAAGATCTGGGAGGTCGTTATGAGTTAGTCGGGTCAGTTCCCCGTTTAACCATTCCTGATACGTTAAAGGGATTATTAATGGAACGCTTAGATCGTTTAGAACACGCGAGAGAAGTGGCACAATTAGGAGCAACTATTGGTCGAGAGTTTAGTTATGAATTATTACAAATGATTGCTATTCATGAATTAACAGAACTAGGATTAGATGAAAATAAAATTATTCAGGGTTTACAGCAGTTAGTTGAAAGAAATTTGCTGAACATCAAAGGGGAAATTCCGATTTCATCCTATAGCTTTAAAACCGTTTTAATTCAAGATGCTGCTTATGATTCGTTACTCAAAAGTACCCGACAACGCTATCATCGTCAAATCGCTCAAGCTTTAGAATCAAAATTTCCAGAATTCGCAGAACAGAAACCCGAATTATTAGCTTATCATTATACTAAGGCAGGATTACTAGAAATTGCCATTAATTATTGGCAAAAATCGGGAGATAAAGCCTTTAAAGCTTCTGCTAATGAAGAAGCGATCGCCCATTTTAATAAAGGATTATCTTTATTAAAGGATTTACCCGAAACTTCTCACCATTTAGAACAAGAATTACAGTTACAGACGACTTTAGGAAAAGCCTTAATTGCCACAAAAGGATATGCGGCTTCTGAAGTTGAGACGGTTTATAAACGCAGTGAGGAGTTATGTCTAAAAATTGGAGATACTCCCCAAATTTTCTTAGTCTTGTGGGGATTATATAGTTATCATATCGCTAGAGCAGAATATCAAATTGCCCTTGAATTTGCCCATCGTTTAATGAGTGTAGCTCAACAACAACAGAATCCAATCTTTGAAATGGAAGCCTATTTTACGTTAGGATTATGTCATTTCTATTTAGGGGATATAATTCAAGCTCAAACCCATTGGCAAAAAGGGCTATCCTTATATCAACTTAAGCCGAATAACTGTTATATTTGTTTAACCGGACAAGATGTAGGAATTGGCTTTTTAAGTTTTCTGTCTTGGAGTTCTTGGCTATTAGGAAATACTGAACAAGCGTTACACTATAGTCAACAATCCTTAATTTTAGCTCATGAGCGATCGCATCCCTATAGTTTAGGCATGGCTTTGAGTCTAGCTGCCATGTTTTATCAATATTGTCAGCAACCCGAAATTGTGCAAAAATATGCAGAATCAGCGATCGCTCTTTCCCAAGAACAAAGCTTTGAGTTTTGGCTTGTTCATGGTAAAATATTGAAAGGTTGGGTATTAGTTGAACAAGGCTATTTTGAAGCTGGAATCAATCAATTACAGGAGGGAATTACCGACCATACTAAAATTGGAGGTCAGATTTCCCATACCTATTTTCTAGGATTAATGGCACAAGCTTATAGTAAAGGAGGAGACTATAATTCAGCCTTCAATATCTTGGAAAAAGCCTTAATTAAGGTTGAGAAAAATCAAGAACATTTTTGGGAAGCAGAACTTTATCGTTTACGCGGAGGACTAAATGTAAAGGTAAATCAAAATTTAGAAGCCGCAAAACTAGATTTTCAAAAAGCAATTAATATTGCTCAAAAACAACAGGCTACAGCATTAGAATTAAGAGCTAAACAAGATTACGAATTATACTCATAAAATAGGAAAATGAAAACAGCATTTTTAGGTTTAGGGGTGATGGGTGGTTACATGAGTGCTAACCTCGCCAAAGCAGGATATTCTGTTAACGGTTGGAATCGAACGAGCGATCGCCCTGGTGTTAAAATAGCATTAGACGCAGGAGCTAATATCGTTGATTCTATTCAAGAAGCCGTTACAGAGGTTGATATTATTTGTACCTGTGTAAGCGATATTCCCGACGTTGAAGCCGTTATATTAGGCGAAAATGGCGTGATTCACTTTGCGAAACCAGGGGCAATTATTATTGATTTTAGCACCATTGGTTCAGCAGCAGCCCGACACATTTCTCAACAGCTTGAACCTGCTCAAATTCAATTCCTAGATGCTCCCGTTTCTGGCGGTGATATTGGTGCTAAAAACGGCACATTAACCCTGATGGTCGGTGGAGATCAAACAATATTTGAAACCTCTAAACCGATATTAGAAACAATGGGCAAAAATATTCGGTATTGTGGAAATGTTGGCAGTGGTCAAGCCGTTAAACTCTGTAATCAAATTCTCTGTTCTTTAAATATGGTTGGCATTTGTGAAGCCATGTTATTAGCTGAAAAACAAGGCATTGATCCCAATTTAGTCGTTGAAATTTGTAGCACCGGAGCCGCCGGATCTTGGGCGTTATCAAATTTAGGCTTAAAAGTTGCTCACGGGGATTTTGAACCCGGTTTTATGATTAAACACATCTTAAAAGACCTCAGAATTATTCAAGAAATGGTCAATTCAGATCTTCCATTACCCGGTACAGAATTAGCCGATAAATTATTTAAAATTGTCCAAAAATTAGACCAAGGATTAGGCGGAAATCAAGGAACACAAGCGATGATTCGAGCTTATAATCGCTCTTAGAAACCGGGTTTTTAAACAAAACTATTAGGAAAAACCCAAACTTTCAGAAAAAACCCGGTTTCTGGACACCCGTGTACACAAAACACTCAATACTCAGTATAAACATGAATAGTTATCCTCGCAGATATAGTACCAAACCAGTCCTTGCTTGATATAGAAGGCGTAAACAGTATAGTCTTTGCCAACAGTTAGGGGAAATTCCATTTCTTTTGTGTAACCCCGTCTGGGATCGAGGTAACTTTCAGGAAGATATGATCCAGTATTAGCAATACAACGAATTTTCATAAATTGATCGCAGAATTAGGAGATGTTAGAAAGTTAATCTCACCTTTGGACGGTTAACAGCATTGGGAAAGAATTGATAAAGTTGAGTTTGACGGTCTTGTTGCGATTCTTCTGACCAATTCCATAAACTTTCATAGAAAAAGAAAGACACCCCAGCAAAGTTTCGGCGACGAATTTCGGTGATTTGTTGTTTAATGATTTCCATTGAAGTTGAACGATTTTTTAACCCGCTTAAAATTCCAATTGCAACGGGAATATGATCTTTTGCTAAGATCACTTCTGAACGGTCTAACTCAGTGATAAATCGATTCAAATCAGAACGATAAATTTGTAAAACCAGTTCTTCTATCCATCCTTTTCGTTCCCAGGTAAACCAATCTTGTAAATAGGCAGGTAAGGCAAAATGCAAAGGATTAGGCGATAAGGAAACAATACAATCGGGTTTAATAGATTTAATGGTTTCAAAGGTTCTTTTCATCAATTGATTGATTTTATCAGCCCGCCATCGTACCCAATAGGTTTCATAGAAATCCGAAGAGGGGGATTGTCCGTTATGTTCCTGTTGATATAATTTAAGGGTATAATTATCATAGCCAAATTCCGCAGGTAAGCCAAAATGATCATCAAATTGAATCCCATCAATCTTATAATTTTTAACAATTTCTGTGATCAGTTGTAGAATAAAATTTTGAACATCTGGGTGAAAAGGATTTAACCAAACTCGTTCTTCAACGCCTTCTTTTTTAATGGTACTGCCATCTTTTCGCTGGGTGATCCAATCTGGATGTTTTTTGACTAATTCAGAATTTGCAGAGGTCATTAATCCAAATTCAAACCAAGGAATTACGGTGAAACCTTGTTGATGTCCTTGAGTTACAATTTCCTGCAACATATCTCTATTTTTTAATCCAGGATGAGGATCAATAGAAACTCCAAATTCTCGTTGAGTTACCGCACTGGGATACAGGGTATAACCCCCTTGCCAAACCGTCGGATACAGGGTATTAAAATTGATGGATTTTAACCGTTTTAATCCAGAGGTTAAAGCTTTAGGAGAATATAAAATATCGCTATCAACATTCGTTAACCAAACGCCTCGAATTTCTGAGGAAGGAGGTAAGCTTTGACCCCAAGAAGGGTGAAAATTAATTACTAATAAAATAGCGATCACTAAACTCAAAAAAAGATAAACACTATTTATTCTTAAACTTAAAAAAGATAGAATAAAATATTTTTTAAGTTTAAAAAACAAGTAGAAATCGTTAAATTTTAACTTCATATAATTTAGTGAATTAAGGTATAATATTTTCTGTATCAACCTAATATTTAAACGATTCAGTTGAGATCATTAGAGATAATTTACATTAAAAGTCTCAGATTCCGGGAGGGAGGATAATTGAAAATTTAGAAAAAAATTTACAAGACGTTAAGGTTATACGATATAAATGATCCAGTTAATCTTAACTGACAACTGAGGTCAATTTTATGAACGAATTCCAAGCTCACCGGATTCGAGAAAATAATAGCACAAATATTGTATTTAACCTGTTTAACACTAATCCTTCCTTTAATAATCAACCTGAAATTGCTATTACATTCAACCCTGACCAACAAATTCTCTCTTCCCTTCCCCAAGGTAGGAAGGCTGAAACGACTACTACCAAAGCCTCTCTATTGTCTACTCAGTTTCTTCCCAGGGGGTTAGAAACAATTGTTGAACCTCCTACTCCCGTCATTCCCCAACCTCAGCCTCCTGTAACCCCTCCTATTCCGACTCTTCCTCCATCTCCTTCCCCCACC
>NZ_JADEWU010000116.1:0-13554 GCF_015207485.1 Planktothrix mougeotii LEGE 06226 | reverse complement strand
CATGGGGAGATGGGGAGGGGAAATAATTAACGTTTAACTGTTGAGTTCTGCTAGGTTTCTGCTATTATAGCAAGTCTAAATCAGTTGTATAAATGTCTTAAAATTCAATTTATCGTAGGGGCGAGGCGCGCCTCGCCCCTACTGGGATTTGTGTCCTTTTTTTAAGATTAATAATATTGATGATTATGATTGTACAATCCCTTTAGAATTGCTATATATATTATTTTATTTTAATTTATGAATTCAATTAATAAAACGGCTAAAATTTTTATTGCTTTTATCTTGATTTTTAATAGTTTAATTGTTCCAGTGCGATCGCAAATATTACCCGAAGAAGATTCTGTATCCCCTGACCTGAATAAACCGCCTAAACCCTGTTTTTCAGAAGATGCGGTTTTACCCTTTCCTCCTCTATCTCAAACTGAACCGAGTATTCCCAGTCTTTGGTTAGCACAACAACTTTATGGAGGTAAAGTTCTGCAAACTTGGTATATTGAAAATAGCGTTATTCAACTTTCACCTAATCTTTATTTAGATTCCCCTGTAACCTTAGTTGTAGAGCGAGAAAATTGGAATGCAGAACGATATTTAGGACAATATGTATTTGTGAATCGATTTGCTAATGTGACTCGAAGTTATGGTTATAATTTACGAGTCTGTAATCTACAAGGAGATTTATTAGCCTATTATCAGTGTGATTTCACAACCTCTCCTTTACGTTGTCAAGTTCAAATTCGGTCTACAGGTTTAACCAGAAGAGATTTTAAATAATTAAGTTTTGGGGCGGGTTATGTTAGAGAATTTGTGACTTACAAAATTCCTGAATCAACCCACCCCCACGCTTAAAATCAATCAGAAATTAAGCAGTTTCAAAGGAGTCGATTTGTAAAACCGGGCCAATCATTGCTAAGGTCATGACATCATCTCGAACCTGACCTTGAACCGTAACTTTTAACCCTGCTTTTTGCAAATCTGAAGGAGGATTGTGTAGTTCATAGGTTTTGTTATCGCTGACTAATGCCCAGGTTCCAAAACCAAATCCTTTGCGTTCAATAGTGCCTGTTACTGTAATAGTCATACGGTTTTCACTTGAGTTTTAATGGCTAAACGAGCTAAACCAAAACATAACAAAGCGTTGAGAATCAGGAACAGTTGAGCAACCCAGCCTGTTCCTAATCCCCAAACAGCAGGAGACACTATCGCATTAATTCCTAAACAACTCGCGGTTCCAATCGTCAGTCCAATGGCAATCCACTTCCATTGGGGATGTCCAAGCAATAATACAATCAAAATGGCGGGAATCAGTACACTGGCAAAAATGGGATTTAATACAGCATTTCCTTGAATTGCAGAGCCTAATTCCGGTACAGAACTGCCCATAATTCGCATCGGCCATTGAGGTAAATCAAAGATATAGAAACCTCGCAGGAAAAATAAACCACTACTTCCCGCAATTAATCCTCCGGTTAATGACCAACCCCATTGGAAGGGGAAATAATTTCGCAGAAACCAAGCTAATAAATAGGAACCTAAAACCATCGCTAATTTAGGCAATAATGCCACAGCCCCACCATCAACCCAAAACCGAGGATTCAGATAGCCATTATCGCGTAACCACCGGAAGAAATCGCGGAAGGTAATTTGTCCTTTTAATGCCATTTGTACAGCATTAGTTGCATCTAAATGACCCGCCCCAAAATGATTTAAAGGGTCTTCTGGAACTTTTCGGGCAGATTCTTTGAGAAGATTAACAACTTGGTCGGGTTCGATAACGCCACTGGCTTTAATTAATGCTGCTACCCCAGCCACATGAGGTGCTGCCATACTGGTTCCTTGAAAGGCGGCAAATACAGCTTCACCCGTGGTCGGGTCAATGGTATTTTGTAAGATTCCTCCGACTTCATTTTCTCCTTCAATTAATCCTCCCGGAGCGGCAATATCAACACCAGCCCCAAAGTTAGAATAGGGAGTTTTATTTCCAGCCGCATCTAAAGCAGCAACACCCAAAACTTTGGGATAACGGGCTGGATATCCGGCGGAATTTTGCCCTGCATTTCCCGCAGCACCAACAATGACAATTCTTTTAGAATAGGCATAATCAATGGCTTCTTGCATTAACCCACTTTCGCCACTTCCCCCTAAACTTAAATTAATCACATCAGCGCCATGGTCAGCCGCAAATTTAATCGCTTCTGCAATATCAGAAATGGTTCCGCCCCCTCCTGCACTTAAGACTTTTAAGGGCATAATTTTGGCTCTGTAAGCAATTCCAGTTACGCCATAATTATTATTAGTAGATTGGGCAATCGTTCCAGCAACATGGGTTCCATGTCCGTTATCATCAAAGGCTTCTATTTTATCGTTGACAAAATCATAGCCTTGCACAAATTGGGTTTGTTCTAAATCAGGAACCCGACTGACTCCGGTATCAATAACGGCAACGGTAATTCCTTCTCCTTGGGTTTCACTCCAAGCCCCTTCAATATTAATACTGCGAAAATTCCATTGTTGACCGTATAATGGATCATTAGGAATGGTATTGGCTGTATGATAAATAATCGCGGCTTGGGCATTTTTCCCTGGAATTTCATCAGCCCGATAAATGTAGTTGGGTTCTATAAATTCCGTTTGCTTTCCTAGGGATTTTCTCAAGGATTTCAGTAGTTTTTCATCCCCGCGAACAACATAAACGTGATCTTCCTGGGAAAATTCACTATTGAGATAGGGAACAATTTGATATTGTTCAGCGAGTGACCGAACTTGGTTGGCAATTTGTTCTTCTCCTAACGATTCTCGAAAGTCAAGGACAATGCTGTCATAACTGCCTTGATTTGCTAGACCCGAAAAGTTAGAAATTGCCCAGCCTAAGCCCATTAAAAATAAGCAGAAGAGGAAAAATTTTTTCATCGTTTTTCAACGCTTGGGGTTGATGAGAGGTTGACACTTTCCAGAAACCGGGTTTGGTGAAACTAAATCTTGTGGACAACCGACAAAGGGAAGAAACCCGGTTTCTTGGGTGCTGTTCCCTGTTATACAATCGTGTTTCTATTCTATCTACTGTTCTCAAAATAAAGGATCATAGAAAATAAATTTATACGGAGTAAAAATTGCAATGGAACGTGGTTTATTGTGGCTTCCCCTACTGGCGGTGTTTATCGGTTTAGCGTGGTCGGGTTGGAATGAATACCAAAAACTGGAAGCTTATCAAGCCTGGGCGACAAATTTTGATAAAGCTAAATATGATATTTATGCAGTCTTGGGGTTAAAGGAAGCAGACTTAACCTGGGGAAAACCCACCCGCAAAGGGCCAATTAATTTACAAACCTTTTCCCTCAACCAGGTAGCGTCTCTAGGATTATTCGTGGATAATCAAGCTATTGACCCCAATATTCCCCCGGAGAAAGGAAAAGCGATTGCCTTAGAATTTAGATTCAAAGATTCTGCTAAAATTGTCCAAATTCCCTTTACTGAAATTTCTCTGGCTGTCCGGTGGTATAACTATCTTCAATCCTTGATGCAATCAACCTTATAGAACTTCTGGCTTCTCGATCTGTGTAAAAAGCGTATACTAGGGAGAATAGCGGTTATTTTCCTCAAGATTGAGGAAATAATGGGTTATTTTTACCTTCTGTCTAACTGAACCTATGAATTTAAAACGATTTCCTAAAGTTTTAATTGCCTTAACTTTGGCAATGTCGTTATTTGTATCCGCTTGTGCTGGAACAACTTCCGCGCCACCGCAGGGGAATCAATCTGTTAGTAGTCCAGTGCAACCTGCTGTTGCACAGAAACCCGTTTCGGGGGGAAGTTTTAATAAATTTTTCCCAAAAAGTGAAGATGAGTATAAAGTGGTTTTTACTCAAGAAAAAACGGGTTTTGCTGAAGCCAAATTGAATGAAAATGGACAAAATGTAGCAATGCTTTCGATTAATGATTTGGCTAATAGTCCTAGCGCGGCTACAAAATTTAAAAGCAGTAGCAAAACCATTGAGGGCTTTCCGGCGGTGACTCAAGGCACAACTATCACTGCTATTTTAGTCTCTAACCGCTATCAAGTTAAAGTTCAATCTCGTTCAGATTCTTTTGATGCCGATGACCGAGAAGAATGGATTGAAAAATTTGATTTAAGTGGATTATCCCGACTAAAATAATATCGATAAATTCGATAAATTGAGTTTTTTACAATAGTTTTTGAGGAGAAGGATTGTGAGCAAAACGATTACTCAATTAGTGGATGAATTACCCACAGGTGGCGTTACCGTCATGGTTTTACGCGGGTTAGACTTTGTAATTCCCGGTCAATGGAATAATTTAGTTGGGTTTGAAAATACCGTTCGCACGGTTACAGGAGAAAATGATCCCGCCCTGATTCAACAAGTCAGTGAACGGGCGTTATGGTTGTATAATGATAAAAAGGAAGGCTATCAAAAAGCATTGTGGTTATATCAAACCATTGATAGTGCTGGAACCGCTTTAGGAACAGCAGCGTTAGCCAATAAAATTGGAGAAAATGTTAGCTTTTTAGGATTTTTAAATCATTTAACTCCTAAAGCCAATAAAGCCCAAGCCATTGATTTATCCTTGAAATTAGTGGCAGAATTAGTAGGATTTTGTTTAATTAATGGAATTCCCGGTGATAGTATTGGGGATTTTTTAGCGGCATTAGGAGATTATAGTGGCGAATCTTTAATGCGGATGACGGCGTTAGTTTGTTTGGATGGTTTAATTCCGTTAGGGCCAGATTTTATTAGTTCGGCGTTATCCACTATTGGAAACTTAACCCCAAAAGAATTAGAACAAAATGAAGGCTTTAAACGGATTAATGATGTCATCCCTGGGAAAACTTCTGAAGGGAAATTACAATTTATTCAAGGAAGTTTTGATTCGGTCAAGGGTTGGATGGGAGATTTTGTTTCCCAACATAATTTAACCCCCGAAAAAGTAGTTAAAAATCTGCAAGGGTTTGTTGATATTACCAATGATAAGTTAGATTATGTCGCTGCATTTTTGGACATGACCACTAACTATTATACCCATACAGGAACTCAAACCTTAGCCCGTCGTTTAATTGAACGGGCCGTCGCAGAAATTTAATCCGGGATAGAGTAAGAATGTAGGGGTAGGGTTTTCCCACCCCTGCATTGTGATCTGTGATCCGTTAAAATATTTTTAATATTGCAGTGAATTGTTGTTGACATTAACAGAAGGAAGTCTCTATGTCTGAGGAAACAAAACCCAAGGCTGAAACCACCGCCCCAGAAACAGAAGCGAAAAAACCTGCCGAGAAGAAACCCAAAGCACCTGCTTTAGAAGATAAACCCTTTCCAGAGTTTATCCAACAAGACTATATTCCCGCCTTACAAAAAGCATTAAATAGTCAAGGCGTTGAGGATTTAGACCTGAAATTTGCTAAAGAAAAATTGCCTTCGGGGTTAGGAATTAATGAAGATTGTTGGCAAGTAGTTGGTAAATGGCAAGCGGGAAAGCGACAGTTTAATCTCTATTTTCCCAATGAAGATATCAAATCTCAAAAGCTATTTACCTGTGCTTTAAATGGGAATAAACCCTCTACGATTGAATCATTTTTAGTCGATGAACGAAAGATTACCCTCGATTTATTAGTGTTTGGAGTTGTTCAACGTCTGAATGCACAAAAATGGTTAACTCGTAACTAATTCTAATTTTAATCCTAGTTTGTTGGGTTGAGGCGAAACCCAACCCTGTATCAATCACCCCATTTGTCCTAGAGGTTTTATGGTAGAAAAAATCAAAAAAACGGATGCTGAATGGAAACAACAATTAACCGATGAACAGTTCCATGTAACTCGCAAAAAAGGCACGGAACGCGCATTTACTGGAAAATACCATAATAATAAAGAAAAGGGTATTTATAAATGCGTTTGTTGTGGCACAGAGTTATTTAGTTCTGAGACAAAATTTGATTCAGGAACCGGATGGCCGAGTTTTTGGCAACCGCTCAAAGAAGATAATATTAGTTTAAAAAGTGATGTTAGTTTCTTCATGCGTCGAACTGAAGTTCTTTGTGCGGCTTGTGATGCCCATTTAGGTCATGTTTTTGAGGATGGGCCTAAACCTACTGGACAACGTTATTGTATGAATTCTGCGGCGTTAGATTTTGAGAAATCTGAAGATTAACCTCACTCCTTTCCCAAGCGGAAACTTGGTTAAAACAGGAAGATATGTGCAGACAATTGGTAAATGGGCATCAATCCAATAATAAATCCAATCTAGCCTATCTTAACTTTATAAATTTTGATGTTGTTTGCACAACTTAACCCCTACTTAGAAACCTTTGATCACATGAAAGCATTTGTCGCGGGTGCAACGGGAGAAACAGGACGGCGGATTGTCGCTGAATTAGTCAAGCGGGAAATTCCCGTAAAGGCTTTGGTTCGGGATATCGAAACGGCTCAACAAATTTTACCGCCAACGGTTGAACTGGTGACGGGAGATGTCTTAAAACCCGACACTTTAGCCACAGCCATCCGTGATTGTACGGTTGTATTGTGTGCCACAGGTGCAAGACCCAGTTTTGATCCCACCGGGCCCTATCAAGTCGATTATCAAGGAACCCAAAATTTAGTTGATGTCGCCAAAGCTCAGGGAATTGAACACTTTGTTTTAGTGACTTCTCTATGTGTTTCCCAATTTTTTCACCCATTAAATTTATTTTGGTTAATTTTAGTGTGGAAAAAACAAGCGGAGGAATATCTACAAAAAAGCGGTTTAACCTATACGATTGTGCGTCCAGGTGGTTTAAAAAATGAGGATAATAATAACAACATTGTGATGCAGTCCGCCGATACATTATTTGAGGGGAGTATTCCCCGAACTAAAGTGGCTCAAGTTTGCGTAGAAGCCTTATTTTTGGATAATTCTCGAAATAAAATTGTTGAAATTGTAGCAAATTCAGAGGCTGATCCAAAACCTTTTGAACAACTTTTTGCTAGTGTATTGAACTAATGGGAATATCTCGAAGAAAAGACCAACTTCGTCGTCGAAAGCGACTATTTTGGAGCGTTTTGCTGCTGTTTAGTTTAACCTTTATTGGAGTGAGAAGTTGTCAAGGAAAATATCAATTTGAACCCTTACTGGATCAACAGGTAGAAGCACAATGGCCACCATTAGTTATGCGCGGTGGTGACCCCTATATTCGGGCTTTGATGCGAACCATTTCCGCCAGTGAATCCAGTTACTCTGACCCCTATTATGTTTTATATGGGGGCAAATATGTCTCGGATTTGCATCGCCATCCCGATGAGTGTATTAAGATTGTTACAGGCCCGAATCAAGGCAAATGTAGCACCGCAGCCGGACGCTATCAAATGTTAAAAACAACTTGGGATGAAAAAGCCGAACACTACCATCCTAAACCCGCTCAATTTTGGTTTTGGCTTCCCTATAGTTTTGAACCCGAATATCAAGATACAGTGGTTTATCGTTGGTTATTAGATGATAAATTCTGGGGAGTCAATATTTCTCAATTATTGCGCGAAGATAGACTCGATGAAGTGTTGAAATTATTATCAGGAACCTGGACAAGTTTAGGCTATGGAATTGAAGATAACATGATTACCAGTGACCTACCCGAAATTTATAATAAAATCTTACAAAATGAACTCAATCACGAAAATGGAGAATTGTGGGTTAATCAAGATTCTCCTTAACAACATCTAAAGTATGAGAGCCTTTTGCTATAATTGTAGGGTGGGCTATGCCCACCAAACCTAAGCTCAATCTAATCCTCATTTTCTTCAAATCATCACACTAATAACTCAGGAAAAAAACATGACAACAAAACTCATTGCTAAAGTTACTT
Source organism: Planktothrix mougeotii LEGE 06226 (assembly GCF_015207485.1). Lineage (NCBI taxonomy): Bacteria > Bacillati > Cyanobacteriota > Cyanophyceae > Oscillatoriales > Microcoleaceae > Planktothrix > Planktothrix mougeotii. The sequence continues at coordinate 5,714 of NZ_JADEWU010000116.1, read as the reverse complement.
CTGAAGGAAAATTAGAAATTCCCACAGAAATTTTACAACAACTGCAACCTTTAACCGAATATGAAATATCAATTACAGAAAATGAAATTAAACTGACAAAAACTCCAAAAAAGTTAAGCTTAGATGAGTTATTTCAACGGATTGATGAATCCGAACCAGATCCCAATCAGCCAAGTTTAGAAGAAATTAGTGAAATAGTCAAAGAAGTTAGACAAGAATTGTGGGGTAAATAATGAGAGTTGTTCTTGATGTTAATGTCTGGATATCAGCTTTATTATGGTCAGGAGTACCCCGTGAAATTATACAATTAGCACAAGCTAATCAAATTACTATATTCGCTTCTCAAGATTTATTTCACGAATTAGAAACAACTTTAAAACGAAATAAATTTGCATCTAAAATTCAATCTCTCGGTTTAACAGTTGAAGACTTACTAGATGCAAGTACAGAAGTTTTAAACTTTTGCCCTAATGTTTCTATTAACGTACCCCAATTAAGAGATCCGAAAGATAATCATATTTTAGCAACTGCTTTATCCGCTCAGGCTGAAGTTTTAATTACGGGAGATCAAGACTTATTAGTGTTAAATAATTTTAGAGGAATACGGATTATGAAGCCCACCGATTTCCTAAATATTTATTTTTAATGTTACTTAAAGACAGAGGAATTAGTATTTTTCAAAGGGCGATCGCTGTTTCTACATCTTGATTTCCTTGATTTCTTGGACGAAGATATAAAGTAACTTCTATATCGAGTCGTTTCAGAAAATTGAGAAGTTTACCTTCACTGAATTGTTGAAATTCCCCCTTCATCAAATCAGATACTTCCCTTTGTGTAATACCGAGAATTTTGCTAATGTCCTGCTGTTTTAGATTACGTCTTTGGAGCAAACGTACTACTTGGATTCCTATTTTTCCCCGTGTCAAAAGTTCATCCGCATCATCCAAACCAAGGTCAGCAAATACATTACCACTACTTTCTTCAAAAATTTGTTCTTGTGTCATTGTGATTTCTCCCTTACCACTGCATCTTTATAACGTTGTTTAATCAGGTCAACATCAACCTGGGGCGTTTTGATACCTTTCTTTGATTTCTTTTGAAAAGCGTGGAGAACATAAATTTTTTCCCCAATTTTAACAGCGTAAACTGCTCGATAAGTATCTGTATCATAACGTTTAATAATTTCATAGACTCCAGATCCGACTCCCTTAAAGGGCTTCGCTTCTAAAGGTGTTTCCCCCGCTTGTACTAATTGTAACGCATAACCGATAGATATACGCACTGTCTCAGGAAACTCACGGATATTTTGACGAGAATCTCCCATCCAAACTAAAGGGCGTAAAGAAATATCTATATTTTCCTCACGTTCAGTCATTTTAATTTTATTGAGTTGAGTTGAGAACTAGATAATTGTGGCATAGATTAGAGAGTTTTTAGATTAAATACCCATTATAGCAAATAACCCTAACTGAAACAACTTCAGACGATTATAGCCACTGCTTTATCCGCTCAGGCTGAAGTTTTAATTACAGGACATCAAGATTTATTAGTGTTAGATAATTTTAGAGGAATACGGATTATGAAACCTACCGATTTTCTGAATCTTTATCATACTCTAACCTAGTAAATCATTCCAACTAGGAGGATTTACAGCCGGATTTTGAAAAAGAACAGGTAGCCAAGAAGCACAGGGATAAATATGTTCTAAACTTTGTAATTTTTCTCTAGCTTCTCTGAGTGACAAATACAAAGATTTACCCCCAGAATAAGCGGTTAAAAAGTAGTTTAAAAATTCCTGTGCTACTTGATCTGGTACAGGTTCACGCATTACAATAATTTGAGGAATATTTAATTGTGATAATTCATTGGCTAAACCTAAACCATCACAGGAGTTAAAAATAGCAAGTTTTAATCCTGTTTCAATAGCTTTTTGTAAAGCATATTTCAACTTAGAGATGGCAATTTTATCGGTAGGATTAATATAGATAGTACCAGTATTTTTATCTTGATCACTTTCACTATGTCCAGCAAAAAATAAAATATCCCATTGTTTTTCAAAAAGAGATTGATTGATGGTTTGACGAGTATGCTCTACAAGAAATGTAACTTCTGCATCAGGAGTAAATGTTTCAAGAAATTGACGTTCTTTTTCTGTATTTATATGATCAACAGATCCTAAAATAGCTAAAATAGATACTTTATGTTTTTTATTATTATATGTTTGATTTCCAGAAATTATCTGATATTGAAGTGGAGCAAATGCTATTTCCGCGTTAGAGTAATAAGTAAAAATATCCCATAGATACCAAGGTATTTGTTTAATATGAATATTATCACTTTGAATAATTATTCTAATTTCACTCGATTTATTAAAATTAGAAAATAAAGTGTCTCTCACTATAATAAATGATTCAGATTTCAACCATTTATTAAGTTCTTTTTCTAAATGCTTCGCTGATTCGTCAATCTCATGACTAGAAAAGTTTGTTTGTGTTTCTTTTTTTTCTAGTCTTACAAAACGATAATTTTGAAATTTTTGATATAAACATTGCCATGTTTTAAAAATGTCTAATATTTCAGGTGCTGGGGGGAGTTTCCCGCAGATACCTTGAATAAGACGCTCATCTTTTAAAATATCTACTACTACCAAAAAACCAGTTTCAAAATCTCCATAAAACACTATTTTTACTAGCACATTTTTAACCTTAAAAATAGAACAATAGTTTTAAAGTTAGGCGTATTTTCTTTCCTTAAGTTATTGAAATACTGCGATCAAGAATTAACCTAACTTTAATAAACATTGGCTAAATGATGAAATCCTCTCTAAATTTAGCACATCCTAAACTAATTTCGATGGAAAATGTCTCACTCACTTGACCTGAAAGCTTAAGCTGAATCCAATTATCGTTATCGCCTGATTTTACTTCTGAAAATACTTCTTTATTTTCATCATAAATAATTAACTCAAGATTAGAGGGTAAATGCAATTGTTCTTTCATGGGATAAACTCGAATAGTAATGATAAAATCCTGCTCATTATCAGGTGTAATACCAACAACTAAAGCTAAGGATTGACCATCATTAGCCATTCCTAAGTTGATTTCTTTCCAACGAATTTCAGGTGAATGATTAACTGCTTTACGAGTTGCATACACCAAAGGTACATCTTCATTTTGCAATAAAGATTCAAAACTTAACCAAGCAGAATCCAACTTATCATTCAACCATTCACTCAAGGGTAAAGGATTCAGTAAATAGCGATATTGATGATAATTGTCCCGTACTTCTTCTAACTTGGGTTTACCATGTCTTCTCCATAAAGCATGGAGATTTTTGTCAGAGATCCCATATTTTCTTGCTAGTGCTGTAAAATTAGATTGAGAGTTTTCTTTTTTCTTGGCAATCAGTAACGCTAAGGTGCGTAAATTGCATTCAGGAATATCACGAGTTGTCTTTTTACTAAAATTTTCATCTCTTTCAATAAAACGTTGTACAATTAGACTTTGTTCTAAAGTTTCAGCCTTTTCCAGTAAAAATTCTGGGCTATTATCATTATCAGGAACATCGGAAAAACTACTGTCTTGATTTTCGGTGATAATCGGCTGATCTAAACTCTGAATTACTTTCAAGGGTTGACGAGTTGAACGGTAAACATCGTAAATATCAAGAAGTAAGATACTGTTCACCCAATTGACAAAATGACTGCGGAATTGAGATTCTTGGATTTCAAGAATCAATCGTGCATTATACTTTCTATGTTTAAGCCATCCATAAAGTTTTTTATTAACAGCTTTCGATGTTGTTTCTAATGCGGTAGAATAACCACAGTGATTATACTTCCAAATATTAGGTAAGGAAGGAAATAAACCAATAATTTTGTCGAGAGTTAGCCGAGAATTTTGATTGTTAAGTTCATACAAAATAGATAGGGATATTCCGAACTGACTTACAACTATCCCATTGATTTCACTATCTTGGCAATAATCTACTTCTCGGCTTAAATGATACAAAACAGAAATCTCAACTCCATAGCATAAATAATAATCTAATATCAGTCTTTGTAAATACAGATCCATCTCCCTTTGCTCTCTTTTGGATAATAAAGGATCAACCTTCTCTAGTAAACCATAGGATAAGAGTTTTTCTTTCAAATACTGGCGTTTTTGGTGGTTATTAGCTTGGTTACTCATGGTTTCTCCTCAAAAATCGCTTTATCAACTCGCAGAGGTCGCATTAAGCGCAAAAATTCTCTGCTTATGTTGCTTATCGAAAGAAACAGAGAATTTATACACCAACTGGTGAAAAAATTTTTTCCGTGAGTAAACCTCCCTCTACACCATTATAACTAAGGCAGAACTTATGCACTGCTCTCCCAGGAGTAAAAAAACCGTGTGTCCCTCGTTAGGGTTTAGGGGTGAAAGCTGGAGCTTATGTTCAGAAACCGGGTTTTTGCGTCAGTCCTATAAGGAACATCTATCCATCGAATTTTACAAAAACATTTTGCTAAGATAAAATTAATTTTTACAAAAATATTAATTTACAAAACTTTACAACTGTTTTGCATAATTCTAGGCTATTTGATCAGATAACCTCCATAGAATAATCTGGAGGAACACAAACCAATCACAGATATTCATAACTTTAATATCCCCAACAAAAACCATGAAAACCACAAAAATAATTAACCATTCCTTAGAAGCAGATTGGCAAATTCTTCAATGGTTTAATCCCCGTTTTTATAATGATTTTCTTGTAGAAGCGGTGGTATTACCCGATGTTTGTCCAGCCGGAATTATCCCGAATGGAACAATGGCAATTGTCAAAAAAGATTGGCTTTCTAGCTTTGCTTTTCGAGAAGCAATTGGTGATATTGGTTGTGCCATGTCTCATGGGGTTATTGTCAATTTTAATTTAGATTTATTACCCACAGCATGGAATCATCTTTATCGTAAATTAAAAGGATTAAACAAAACAATTTTGGGTTCAGGAAATCATTTTATTGATGCTTGTATTAATCAAAACAATGAATTAGTAATTTTAGTTCATGTTGGCTCACGAATGACCTCTCCAGAAAAGAAGGAATTCAACTATAATTATGATTACCAAAATTACTTAGATCGAGCGTTTGAAAATCATGCTGAGATTTGGGATTGTATTCGAGAAATTTTGGGTGATTATAAAGATTTAATTGTTCTTCCCCATGATACCGTGATTCATGATGGTGGCTTTATGGTTTTGCGTAAAGGAGTTACCCATAGTCCAGTTAATGCTCCTATTTTAATCGCATCTTCCTTTGATGATGTTATAACTTTAGGAAAAGCCAATCATGGAATTACTGAAATTGGTTGTTCTATGTCTCATGGTACAGGAAGATGTCGCTCTCGCGGTGAAGCCAAAGAAGTAGAAATTGATCAAAAATCTTTGCGTCAGCGTATTATTATTCCTGATGAATTAGATGATAATAGTTGGCGTTTAGAGTCTCCGATTCATTATCGCAGAAGTGAGGATATTCTGCAAAAAATTGATTCATTTATTCAGGTAACAGATCAATTATTACCGATTGCTTTTATGGGGGGTTTTTAGGTTATTGACACTCCCACCCCTACGCTACGCTCTTAGGGTGGGATTCTCGTATCTAGCCCAGTCAAACAAAGACAATTGAATGTACTCTTCTTGTTTCACTGTATTCACCGAGTTCGGGGGTGTGCCAAGCA
>NZ_JADEWU010000115.1:0-13746 GCF_015207485.1 Planktothrix mougeotii LEGE 06226 | reverse complement strand
AGGGGATGAGGGGATGAAGGTCAATCAAAAAAAATTAACCCTCCTTATCATTTAGTCCAGAAGGGTTAATTCTTGAGAAAGATTTAATTTTATCAATCAGGATTAGACCGTTGCTAACTCAGGAGTTGGGCGTTTGCTATTACGAATTCCTTCAATAGCTGTAGCATAATCCGGTGCATTGAAAACCGCAGAACCTGCAACAATCGCATTAGCACCTGCTTCTAACACTTGCCAAGTATTATCACCTTTAAGACCGCCATCAACTTCAATCCAGGGATTTAAACCCCGTTCATCACACATTTGGCGCAATTGACGAATTTTCGGCAGAATTCCAGGGATAAACTTCTGACCGCCAAAACCGGGGTTAACGCTCATGATTAACACCAAGTCACAAAGCTCTAACACATATTCAATTAATTCTAAAGGAGTAGAAGGATTCAAAACCACACCCGCTTGTTTACCCAATTCCCGAATTTGGCCAAGAGTTCGATGTAAGTGGGGAGAAGCGTTGTGTTCAGCATGAACCGAAATAATATCAGCACCCGCCTTGGCAAACCCTTCAACATATTTTTCCGGTTCCACAATCATTAAGTGAACATCCAGAGGTTTTTGGGTCACGGGACGAATGGCTTCCACAATTAATGGCCCAATAGTAATATTAGGAACGAAACGGCCATCCATCACATCAACATGAATCCAATCTGCACCCGCTTCATCCACGGCTCGAATTTCTTCACCTAGACGACTAAAATCGGCTGATAATATAGAAGGAGCAATAACAATCGGTTTTTGGGTTGTGGTCATGGGGGAATCTGTTCTCCTGCATCTCAAGTTGTAACCAGTGTATCAGAATCGGGGTATGTGGAACAGGCATCTTGCCTGTTAAGCGGGTTTTAGGGTATTGAGTCTCTCAGAAATATTTTATTTTTTTCTACTTACTTACTTTTTTTTCCACTATGAAAACGCATGACCTCTATGAGAATCCTGAGCAAGAACGTTTACAGTTGTTTGTGTATTTAATTCCCATTTTGGGTTTTTTCCCCGCATTATGGACATTGTATCGACAGGAAGGAACACGACAACAACAAGCGGTGAGTCGATTAGTAATTGTATTAGCGTTCAGTTGGTTAGCAGGACTGCTATTGTTAGAAGTTGGCTATCAAAGTACGGAATCCTTAACCTTGCCGATGTTATTAACCAGTAGCCTCTTGACAACGAGTTATTTTATCGTCAGTTTAGGGTTAATGATTCGAGTGTGGAAACGTCAACCGATTTGGCTACCTGGACTGAGCCGAATTGCTGAACAAGGATTAGGCAAACATCTGCCATAATAGGTTGGTTCTAAAATCATTTTCTCTATTGCTAGAAGTCTGTTATTCCTAATTTAGATCATTTATTGAGTGTGTGAGGAAGTCCGTGTCAGCACCAAGATATCAGAGTCAAAAACCATTGCCCAAACTGTCAAAACCCAGTCTGAGAAAATTAGCTCAATCTAGTCCCGGTCGTTGGTTAGGACTAGGTTTAGGTTTAGCTGGAGTCGCGATGATTTCAGCCACTGCTGGAGCCTTATTAGCGGTGTCTTTATCGACTACTCCCCTATTACAGCAAAAGCTAACGCCTGAAGAAGCGGCGGTTTTTTCTAAAAGTCAAATGGCAACCACCAACATGAAGTTGCCTGAACTCACCCGTCCGGTGAATATTTTAGTCATGGGGGTCAAGGTTTTAACCTCCGATTTAGAAGATGATTCCCATCCCGATGTCGGATATCATGCTTTAGTTGATTCCTTTAAAGGGTTATCGGATACAATGCTATTAATTCGCTTTGATCCGGCTAACAAAAAGTTAAAAGTCTTATCGATTCCCCGTGATACTCGTACCTATGTAGAAGGTCGGGGAATGACTAAAATTAATGATGCTAATTATTATGGGGGCCCCGCTTTAAGTGCAAAAGCTACCAGTGAATTATTAGGGGGTGTGGGAATTGACCGTTATGTCCGAGTTAATGTTCAAGGTGTGGAAAAACTGATTGATGCGATGGGAGGCGTCAGCATTTACGTTCCCAAAGATATGAAATATCAAGATGATAGTCAGCATCTCTATATTAATTTAAAACAAGGGGAACAACACCTGAATGGAGCGCAAGCTTTACAGTTTTTACGATTTCGTTATGATGCGTTAGGAGATATTGGTCGGGTACAACGTCAACAAATGTTAATTCGGGCATTCATGGAACAGGCGTTAGATGTGAGTACCATTTCTAAATTGCCTCAAGTTGTATCTATTATTCAATCTCATATTGATACAAATTTAAGCTTGGAAGAATTAGTCGCTTTAGTAAATTTTGCATCGGGAATTCAGCGAGAAAATGTTGAAATGCTGATGGTTCCCGGTGAATTTAGTGACCCGAAAGAATATCGAGCCAGTTATTGGTTACCGGATGCAAATCGCCTAGAAAATTTAGTCGCACAACATTTCGATTTTGGTCAAGATGTTTGGCAATTTGATAATATTGACCCGAAAGATTTAAGGATTGCCATTCAAGATAGTAATGATAATTCTGATGCCCTTGATCGATTAGTGGGAAATTTGAATGATGGCGGATTCTGGAATGTTAAAATTTCTAAACCTTGGACAGAACCTTTAGCAGAAACTAAAATTGTAGCTCAGGATGGCGATATTAAGAGTGCTGAAGCGTTACAAAAATCTTTAGGGTTTGGTAAAGTTGTGGTTGAAAGTACGGGCTATTTAGAATCGGATATTACCATTCAAGTCGGAAAAGATTGGCTAGAGAAATACAATCAACCCACTCCTTCTAATGTTCCTAATTGGGAATCTATTTCTCCTTCCAAAAAACAATTATAGCCAGTCTAAATGGTTTCTGATCAAATCCTGTAGGGGGGTATCCCTTCCAACCCAGGGGCAAAGAGGGTGAGGAAGGATGCCACACCTACCTTAAAATAATATTACAATCGATTAAAAGGAAAATTAAAAGTCCCTCGTCCAGTTCATATAAATCCAAATGTCATCTTCTGAACCTTCGATAGAAACAAGTATTACCCCCACATCCTCTCGAAAAGATGCGGGTTTAGCACCCTTAGTGCTGACTTTGGTAGAATTAATTCGGCAATTAATGGAAGCACAAATCATCCGACGGATGGAAGGTAATACCCTGAGTGAGGAAGAATTAGATCGGGCTGCGGAAAGTTTGCGACAATTAGAAATTCAGGTGTTACAATTGTGTGAAATCTTTGAAATTGATCCGGCTGATTTGAATATTGAATTATCAGAATTTGGGACATTATTACCGAAATCAGGAACTTATTATCCGGGGGAAAGTTCACAAAACCCTTCAGTTTTAGAATTATTAGATCGGTTAATGAATACGGGAATTGTTGTTGAGGGAAGCGTAGATTTAGGGTTAGCCCAACTCAATTTGATTCATGCCAAATTAAGGTTAGTTTTAACTTCTAAACCTTTGTAGAAATCTTTTGGGGTTTAAACCTTATTGACTTAAAATAGAAAATAGGGAAAATATTTGCAGTGTTTCCTATAGGTTTTATGAGCATTAACGTTTATAATGGATAACAGATAGTGTGTTTACAGGGTTGTCAACAATCGCGCTCAAAGTAGGCACTCAAAACCGAATTCCTTGGATCTGATCTCAAGTCCATGATCCCCCTTATCAAGGGGGATCATGGGGGATCTGATCTTAGCTGTAATCAGGGGTCTTCGGCGGTCGTTGACAAACTTTGGTGCGTGCGTTGCGCTTACCCACGCTACAAGTTAAATTAATAAGGGTTTTTAATTATGGAAAATGGTTTCTATTTATATGGAATTTTACCGACAAACCAAGTACGACCTTTAGGGTTATCGGGATTAGATCAACAACCGATTCAAACCCATCCGGTGAATGAGTTTAGCTTTTTATATTCCGCAGCCCAGCAAGATCGGTATTTAGCCAGTCGCCGGAATTTATTAGGCCATGAACAAGTCTTAGAACTGGTGATGCAACAGGGTTATAGAAGCATTTTACCTTTGCAATTTGGATTAGTGATTCAAGATTGGGAAACTGTAGAAACGCAGTTAATTCTTCCCTATCAAGAACGGTTAAAACAATTGTTTCATAAATTAGAGGGAAAACGGGAAGTCGGAGTTAAAATTTTTTGGGAAGAACCAGAAGAATTAAATCGTTTAATGATAGAAAACCAAGGATTAAGAGAAAAGCGCGATCGCTTAGAAGGTAAACCGCTTAGTATGGATGAAGTCATTCAGATTGGTCAAGAAATTGAACAGGCGATGCAAGATCGCCAACAGGGAATTATTGAGAAATTTCAACACACCTTAAACCCCTTAGCAGAAGAAATTGTTGAGAATGAAACCTTAACTAATACGATGATCTATAATGCCGCTTATTTAATTCCTTGGGATACGGAACCTAAATTTAGTGATAAAATTGAAGAACTTGATCACTATTTTAAGAACCGCTTACGAATTCGCTATAATAATTTTACAGCCCCCTTTAATTTTGCCCAACTCAATCCTTAATCGGAGGTGTTATGGTCTTACGATTATTATTATCTCCAATAACAGCACCCTTTGGGGGGGTAATCTGGATCGGCGAACAACTCCTAGAACGGGCTGAAGCCGAACTAGACGATAAAGAAAACTTAAGTAAACGATTATTAGCCCTTCAGTTAGCTTTTGATATGGGAGATATTTCTGAGGAAGAGTTTGAAGTCCAAGAAGAAGAATTATTATTGCAAATTCAAGCCTTAGAAGATGAAAACACAGTTTCAAAAGATTAAACCCCTTCCCGAAACGGTTTAATTCTGTTTTCTGTGTGTTTCGCTGTACCCAAAACTCTATAGTAATCCGTGTAGGATTTGTCAACGATGTAGGGGTAGTGTCCCCATGCCTACCCCAATCTACGGGCAACTACTGAGGGTTGCCCCTACAAAGATATCGGGTAGGTTGTAATCATTTACAACGGACATAAAACAGCCAAAAGTATTATTCATGTTCCCTAATCCCTATTCGTAATTCGTAATTCGTAATTCGTAATTCGTAATTCGTAATTCGTAATTCCCTATTGACAACGCTTGCTTGTACGAGTCAACGGCCAACTCCATGTTAATCTTAGTTTTTGTATTGCAGACACTCAACACACAAGCGCACAAACGATCATGTCGGACACTCCATCGTCTCAACTTTCAGAACAACCAACCCCAGAAGCCAACGCCAATGAAATAGCGACTTCTGATCGCAGTGCTAAAACCCGCCAACTCTTAGGAATGAAAGGGGCAGCACCGGGAGAAACCTCCATTTGGAAAATTCGCCTACAGTTGATGAAACCGATCACCTGGATTCCCTTAATCTGGGGGGTGGTCTGTGGTGCTGCTTCATCAGGACATTTTTCTTGGTCACTGGAAGATGTGTTAAAAGTGGCGACTTGTATGTTAATGTCCGGGCCATTAATGACCGGGTATACCCAGACTCTCAATGATTTTTATGATCGCGAACTCGATGCCATTAATGAACCTTATCGTCCCATCCCTTCTGGGGCGATTTCCATTCCCCAAGTTGTCACCCAAATTTTACTGCTATTAGGGTTAGGAATAGGCATTTCCTACCTGTTAGATACTTGGGCGGGACATGAATTCCCCATCGTTACTGTTTTATGTCTTGGGGGAGCCTTTGTGTCCTATATTTACTCCGCACCCCCTCTGAAGCTGAAAAAAAATGGCTGGTTAGGAAATTATGCCCTAGGAGCGAGTTATATTGCCTTACCTTGGTGGGCGGGTCATGCCTTATTTGGAGAACTGACCCCAACGATTATGATTTTAACTTTGTTTTATAGTTTAGCTGGGCTAGGAATTGCCATTGTTAATGACTTTAAGAGTGTCGAAGGCGATCGCCAATTGGGGTTACAATCCCTTCCAGTGATGTTTGGGATTACAACCGCCGCCTGGATTTGTGTTTTGATGATTGATATCTTCCAAGCGGGGATGGCCGTTTATTTGGTCAGTATCAAGCAAAATCTCTATGCTACCGTTCTCTTGCTGCTGGTCATTCCTCAAATTACCTTCCAAGATATGTATTTTCTACGCAATCCTGTAGAAAATGATGTTAAATATCAAGCAAGTGCCCAACCGTTCCTGGTATTAGGAATGTTAGTTGTGGGTTTAGCGCTGGGTCATGCGGTTTAGGGAGTTTCCCACTTCCAGCAAAACCGCAGTTTCCCAACCCTCCTGAAAACTGGGATCAAGAAAAAAACCTTGATTTTCAGTGAGATCAGGCTTCGACAGCCAACTGTAGAGGCAAGCAAAACTTGCCTTCTGCACTGTTAAAATTCACTGTCGAATGATTACCAAAACCACCGATTTGTCCGAACCAATGGAAGAATCTCAATTACCATCCCGACCTAAGACGGACTCAACTCCATCCGAAACCGAATGGGAGACTAACCCCAGTAACGTTTCAACCCAACCCGTTTTGATATCATCCCCGATGACAACAGAACCTGAAATTGATGAAACTACCCCTGAATCGGTTTCAGAGTCTAATTCCCCGGAGGTCGCTTGGCATCATCGCGCCTTGAAGCGGTTAAATTCAGAATGGGTGAAACTGCGTCACAAGCTAACATCCCCCAACGCTGAAGGGAAACTGTGGTATCGTCGTCCGAGTGTCTGGATTGGAGTGGGCGTCATTAGTGTTGGCGGTGGTGCGTTGGGTTATGGAGCTTGGCAATGGTATCAAATTGATCAAAGCTTACCCCCAGTTTCGGTAAATACAATGGCATCCTTTAGCCGGGATGGCACCATTACCATTAAAGCCGCCAATAGTGATATTTTAATGCAAACCGGGCCAGCAACACGGGAAAAACTGCGACTCAAACAAATTCCCGAAAAACTGGTACAAGCTTTTATTTCTACGGAAGATGTTCGTTTTTATGACCATGATGGGGTGGACTATCAAGGAATTGTTCGCGCCATTGGATCTAATGTCTTAGCGGGGGGAGTGGTTGAAGGCGGAAGTACCATCACCCAACAGTTAGCCAGAATTGTATATTTGAATCAAGAACATAGCCTCACCCGTAAACTGAAAGAGGCAATGGTGTCTTGGAAAATTGAAGATCAAATGAGTAAGGAAGATATCCTAGAACGCTATCTCAATTTAGTGTATTTGGGTTCAGGTGCTTATGGGGTGGCGGACGCGGCTTATGTTTATTTTAGTAAATCCGTGAATGAATTAACGTTGTCGGAAATGGCAATGTTAGCGGGTTTACCTCCCGCACCGAGTCAATATTCTCCCTTAGAAAATCCAGAGGCGGCGACGAAACGACGCAATATTGTTCTCCAACGAATGCAGGATGCTAAGGTGATCACGGCCACTGAAGCGCAAGCCGCGATGCAAGAAGCGCTGAATCTTAAACCTAGTCAACCTAAACGGTTATTAGTTAAAGCGCCTTATTTTTCGAGTTATGTTCTGAAAGAACTCCCCCAACATATATCAAAAGACGCGATGGCAGCAGGGGGATTAACGGTTGAAACCAGTTTAGATTTAAAATGGCAAGAAGCCGCAGAAAAAACCGTTAAAGATGCGGTAGAACTTGATGGTGCTGGAGCTAATTTTGGTCAAGCTGCGTTAGTTTCTATTGAACCCAAAACCGGAGAAGTTAAGGCAATGGTGGGGGGATATCAATATAAAGAAAGTGAATTTAATCGGGTTACTCAAGCGCAGCGACAACCGGGATCAACCTTTAAAGGATTAGTTTATGCCGCAGCAATTGGGGCGGGTTTTTCCCCTTATGATAGTTATTTGGATGAACCTTATAAAGTTGATGGTTATCGTCCTCGAAATTATGGCAATAAACATTATGGCTGGATGTCGATGTCTGATGCCTTAAGCCGTTCGATTAATGTAATTGCGGTTAAAGTATTAGTGGATGTGGGGTTTGAACCTGCCATAAAATTGGCAAAAGATATGGGCATTAAATCTCCTTTAAAACCGACTTATGCCATGGCTTTAGGTGCTTATGAAGTCAATTTATTAGAATTAACCAATGCTTATGGAACTTTAGCTGATGAAGGCAATTATATTCCGGCTCATGGGATTCGGCGAGTTTTAGATCAACAGGGAAATATCATTTATCAAGCTAAATTTAAACCTAAACAAGTTTTAGATAAAAATAGTGCTGCGATTACAACTTGGATGTTAGAAGGAGTTGTTAATGGGGGAACTGGAAGCGCGGCAGCCTTACCTAACCGAGATGTTGCAGGTAAAACGGGAACCTCTGAAGAAGCGAGAGATTTATGGTTTATTGGCTATATTCCTCAAGCTGTAACCGGAATTTGGTTAGGAAATGATAATAATGATCCAACCTGGGGTGCTAGTAGTAGCGCGGCTTATAGTTGGGGGGAATTTATGGGAAAAGTTGTTGAGGGAATGCCTGTTGAAAAGTTCCCAGAACTGCCTGAATTAGAAGGACGAAAAGGCAGTATTAAAGCGAAACCTCATGAACCCAATAGCATAGAAACGGGAACTAAAGTTGCTATTGAAGATGGTGATCCGGCTCAAGCTGGAAGTGGGGATGGGAGTTATGCTAGTAATTCAGAGAATTACGATAGTGGTTATTCAGAAAGTGGTTCCTATAGTGATAGCAACGGCTATTCCTCTGATGGATATTATGATAACTCCTCTTCTGGGGGCTATTCTTCTGAGGGTTATTCTTCCGATGGTTATTCTTCCGATGGTTATTATGATGGAGGATATTCGGAAGGTTCCAACAATTACTAAACAGCTAAATTTGATTAAACGCGCTAAAATTCAGTTATGTTTGATTGCGATCGCCGGGTTTAAGGAGACTGTTCGATTATGGATGAACTCAAACCAATTTTACAAGAATTAACTCATGAACCCATTGCATTTTTAGGGGGGTTTTTCTCAGGTTTATTAAAATTAAACCTGAATGATGATCCCGTTAAAACTTGGCTAGAGAAACAAGGAGGAACTTCTGTATCTAGCCCCTCTGATTCTAAAAATAATAACGGAAATTCTGGCGGCCCTCAATCGATCACGATTGATTAATCAGTTATCAGTTATCAGTGTAGAGACGCGCCATGGCGCGTCTCTACCAGTTATCAGTTATCAGTTATCAAGATGCAATGAGTTTTCTGGCAAGGGTTAATAGCCAGGAATATTAGCGTGCGAAGCGCATTTTTCGCCTGCACAAAAAAACCATCAACCTTTATCGCATCTTTTTGCTTTTTGGGGTAAAATAGAATAAATACTTAATCATTCACGGTAATCGGGTAGGGAAACTTCGGTGAAAGTCCGAGGCTGTGCGGCAACTGTGAGTTAGGTTATTTCTAACAAGCCAGAATGCCTACCGATCACTTGGCTCTATACCTGCCTCACACGGGGAAGGAGATTTAAACTTAACATGACTTATAACACAGAACTTTCCATTAAACCCTCAAACTCGACATTTCCAGCCTTACCTCTACAGCGTCCGTTATTACTCATTGGTCATGGAACCCGTGATACAGATGGACGGGAAACCTTTTTAGAATTTGCTCAAGCCTATCAACAATTAGATCACTCTCGCCCGGTGGTTCCTTGTTTTTTAGAATTAACAGGGCCTACCATTCAAGAAGGAATTGATCGCTGTATTGAACAAGGTTATACGGAATTATCCGCCTTACCTTTATTATTATTTGCAGCGCGACACAATAAATTTGATATTACCAATGAGTTAGATCGAGCCAAACAACGACATCCGCAATTAACCTTTCATTATGGCCGACATTTTGGCATTAGTCCCAATATTTTAGAATTATTGCGATCGCGTTTACATCAATTAGAACAGCCGGAATTAAACCCTTTAAACATTCCTAATTCCGAAACTGTATTATTATTTGTCGGACGAGGAGCAAGTGATCCTGATGCGAATGGAGATGTTTATAAACTGGCTCGAATTCTTTGGGAAGGAAGCGGATATTTAACCGTTGAAACCTGTTTTATTGGCATTACTCATCCCCGTTTAGAAGAAGGATTTCGTCGTGCTCGACTCTATCAACCCAAACGAATTATTGTCTTACCTTACTTCTTATTTACTGGGGTTTTAGTTAAAAAAATCTTTGATATAACAGCCCAACAACAGGAACAATATCCTGAAATTCAAATGACTTGTTTACCCGAAATGGGCATTCAACAGGAACTTTTACACCTCTTACGAGAACGGGAAATAGAAACCCAACTCGGAGAAGTTCAAATGAACTGTGAAATGTGCAAATTCCGGTTAGCTGCAATTTCAGGAAATCATCATCATCATGATCACAGTCATGATCATCATCACCACCATCATCATCATGATCATGACCATCCCCCAGTTGATCCCTATGCCAAATTAGAAGATTATCATCAACGTATTTGGAATACACCTTAATTGATTCTGTAGAAACCCAAACTTGGATTGAATTTGCTATCTTAGATGTAATTACATCAATACTGAAACAGATCAAGAACTTTATAGAAGTTATAATCAAGTCTTAGGGGGTGTTGTTAATAGGATTAACCGCCCCTCTTTTATCCCCGATCCCCCTACTTTCCCTGCCATCCTCTTCTATGGATTTACTGCGATCGCTTCCCATTGGACTATATTTAGAACAACCGATTACTTGGTTACATCGTTTAGATGCCAGGGTTAAGTTAGTGTGGTTGATGAGCTTTTTAGTCGCTCCGTTATTAGCTAACCCTTTATGGCGATTAGTATTAGTCGGGTTGTTAATTTTAATCACCTTATTGGCTCGAATTCCGTTACGAGTGTGGAAGCGACAAATGGGGTGGTTACTGATGTTTTGTGGGTTACTTTTTCTAGTCAGTTGTATTATGCCCGATGGTTTAGCCGTAGACCATCAACCTCGACTTCCTGAACAGGAATTAACCTTTGATTTATTGGCAAATAAACCAGAGCAACAACAAAAGAATCAAGCTTCTAACTCAAGCCTAACTTTACCTCAACCAACGTCCTATCGGTATGTGTTATTTGCTCAAGGGCCGTTTGAAATCACCCGTTATTCTGTAGACTTAGGAATCAGAACCAGTACCTTATTATTTACCCTTGTTTATAGTACAAATTTGTATTTGCTGACCACTGCTTCTGAAGAAATTGCAATGGCTTTAGAAAGTTTAATGGAGCCGTTACGAGGGTTAAAGTTACCCGTTACAGAAATTGCCTTAACCCTAACCCTATCATTACGATTTTTTCCGCTAGTTTTAGAAGAAATTCAAAATTTAATCCGTTCCGTGCGAACTCGTGCTATTAATTGGAAAAAACTAGGGCTAAAACGAACAATTCAGGTTTGGTTAACCATTGCCGAACGACTTCTACAAAACTTATTATTACGCGCCGAACAAATTTCCAGCGCCATGCAAGTCCGAGGGTTCACCAGTCCCAACCAGCATCGGGTGGAATGGCATCAACTGCGATTTAAATACCGGGATAGCATCGCCTTGTTCGGTTTAGCCTTATTCTGGGGTGTGCGTTTAATTTGGGGCGGAGAACTGTGAACTACCTACATTTCTCTACGAGTAAGTGTAGGCTTCCTATCCAAAGAATAGCTTTCTATCCCGAAGAACAGCGAGTCTTACATTCTGGCAATAGGCTACTCCCTCGTTCCGAAGGTAAAAGACAAGGCTGATCAAAAAAAATGTTTGAAGTTTAGCTTGGTTTTCGCTTGACTTGCCTTGTTTTATCTGTATGATAGCACAAGTTTTTTAACAATCCCAACAATGCCCACCGCAATTCATCCCACACTGCCCGAACGGGTCAGACGTGGGGCTTCTTGCGGAAGATACTAAATTAACCCTGAGCTTGTATAATTGATAGCTTGGATTATTCAAATTCCTGTTAAGCTGTTCCTCAATTAACTTTATTGGTTGTTTTTTAGATTTAATGACCACTGAAACTTACATGAACCATCCCAACTTCGGGTTATTGTTTAAAATATGCCCGGTTGAGGATCATCAAGAATTGTTCACAACCCTTTACGCCCAGCGCCTATTTTTCTTAGTAACGCAGGGGCCAACGGGATTAAAATTTGAACCCATTAGCCGTTCTGATGCGAAACTTCTCGTCGAAATTCGCTTAAGAATGCTGCGCCGAACTGGACAAGCCGAGGAATATAAAAAACTCCAAGATGTCCATCACAATACGTTTCAATAATTTCCGATCGGTGTCTGTTAATGATTGACGGTTAACCGTTGACAGACAACCGTAAATTGATAAAAAAACGATTATGATTGATTTGATCACAGAACAAATTATTAAAATTCGAGCTTCTATTCCTGAATCTGTACGATTAATTGCGGTTACAAAAACGGTTTCCGTTGAAGCCATGCGGATAGCCTATGAAGCCGGAATTCGAGATTTTGCTGAAAATCGAGTCCAGGAAGCGGCTGAAAAATATCCTCAATTACAAGATCTTCAGGATATTACTTGGCATTTAATTGGTCATTTACAAACCAATAAAGCTACAAAAGCATTACAACTGTTTCAATGGATTCAATCTATCGATAGTTTGAAGTTAGCTTTGCGTTTAGATCGGTTGGCGGGAGAGTTGGGGTATCAACCTCAAGTCTGCCTTCAGGTGAAGATTTTACCCGATCCCAATAAGTCTGGCTGGACTATCCCCCAACTCTTGGCAGAATTACCCCAATTAAACCAATGCCAGCATCTTAAAATTAAAGGCTTAATGACCATTCCCTGTTTAGGGTTAAGTGAGTCAGAAACCCTGGGTGTTTTTGAGCGCACCCGTGAGTTAGCAGAAACAATTCAACACCAGAATTGGACTAATATTGAGATGCAACAATTGTCAATGGGAATGTCAGAAGACTATTCTCTAGCCATTCAAAAAGGTGCTACGATGATCCGACTAGGACGAATCATTTTTGGGCAGAGGAGGAATTAAACCAAAAACTTACTGTAAAATAGGCAAGTCTTACAAAAAATCAATATAGCCAAACCCTCAATTTACCCCTCATGGGAGTTGAGTTAAGATTCTAAAGTCGTACTGGAGACTAAACCGTGAACAGACTTTTTACTAGACTAAAAGATTTTGTAGGGTTCAATGACTCTGTAGAATACGATTACGAATACGATGAGATGGAAGGGGATCGCTATCCCGGTAACTATCCCCCCCCACAGGAACAACCTGTCCCTCAACCGATGGCGGCAGAGGAACCTCGTGCATCTCGTCGTTCACAACGATCTGTTGGATCTATGGGTAGTGGTGTAATGTCTGAAGTTGGAATGGGATCAACCATGAATAATGTTATTGGAATGCCCGGCGCTCTGAATGGTATTTCTGAAGTGGTGGTGATGGAACCCCGCACTTTTGAAGAAATGCCCGCAGCTATTCGCGCCCTCAAAGAACGCAAATCTGTGGTTTTAAATTTAACCTTAATGGACCCAGATCAAGCTCAAAGAGCCGTTGACTTTGTGGCTGGGGGTACCTTTGCTCTTGATGGTCATCAAGAACGCATTGGCGAAAGCATTTTCCTGTTTACCCCCAGTTGTGTTCAAGTCAGAACTCAAGGGGGTAACGTCGTCCACGAAGGCATTCCTCAAGCACGTAACCCCCGCATGGCGGCTCCATCGGCCCCCGTTTGGCAACCGGAACGCGCCCAGGCTATTCAGTAAACGGGCAGGGTGATAAGGGGACTAGGGGACAAGGGGACAAGGGG
>NZ_JADEWU010000114.1:0-14002 GCF_015207485.1 Planktothrix mougeotii LEGE 06226 | reverse complement strand
ATCCGTTGAGCAGTTAGAAGAGTTATTACATAAATTATTAAATGAAGGAGAACTAATCATTAATTGGAATCGTAAAATTAAAAACAAAGGCAATGCCGTTTATTAAATCAAGCTGCGTAGCAGCTTACTACTCCAAATTTCGAGTTGAGTCGCTATTTTAATACTGCGTCTCCCTGTATTTCCTCCTGTTGGTGACATAATCGTTAAAACTCCTGATGCAGTCCGTTCAAATTTTAAATCTCGATTGTTTTGACATAATTCAAAAAACTGCTCATCAGTTAAATCAATCGTTAATTGCAGAGGAGTTGATAAATTAATTGTGGCAAATTCCATCACCTTTCCCTCATCGAAATTGACTTATTAATTCAAAAGAAACCGGGTTTCGAGGTTTCTTGTTTCTATTTTGCATAACTCTAACAGATTTCTACGATATAGCAATGTACCCAATAGAAAAACTGTTATGAGTCGCACCTATTCCCGTCGTCACTATCAACCCTCACCCCCAGTTGAGAATCTCCCTTGGTGGAAATCCCCCTTGATCTTAGGATCTATTATAGCAGGAATGGGGATCATTGGTAGTACCCTTTGGATTGAATATACCACTCAACGAGTCATCCATATTCGCGCTGATGATAGTTCCGATTCTGCTGAAAAATATAGCTTAGAACGACAACAACATTGTCGCGCCAGTATTCAACAGTATAAACCCGGTGATATTGCAATTACTACGGCTTTTGCAGACCGTCCAATTACTACTCAAAATATCTCTATTTTCAATAGTTTATCGCTTTTGGGTCAGTGTAATAAGGCTCAACGTCCGATTAAAAACCAACAACCCGGCACTTCGCTCATTTTACTATTAGAAGACGTTAACAGACTCATTAAAAAAGAGCGCGATCGCCAAAATTATAACCCGGTTGTTGTCACTATTACTTTACAGGATACTGAACCAGGGCCGAATCAACCCCCACCGGATGATCAACACCTTCAAGAATTAGTACATCAAATTACAGCCGATCAAGGAACAATGATGTTGATGGTGGAAAACCCGAATGTTAATCATCAACTGAGAACAGTTATAACTGAGGAAACCTCCGCCGAAATCTGCTCCTTTGCTGATATTTCAAATTGTGTTAATAAAGCTTTTGAAATCGGGCGGAAATTATAAATTTTTGCTAGAGGTAAAACCTTTGCATAACGTCCAAAAGTTTTCTCGATAGTAAGGTAGAACAAAATAATTGTTAATCGATCAAACCTAATCGTTAACTTTCTCAAACCCTCGATAGTCATTAAGGAGTATTGATCATGAGTTCTAATTATTCTCATCACCATCAAAAACAGTTTCAAATTGATCAATTAGTTGATAGTTGGCGGCATCTTCCCCAAGAAGTTATCGCCCGGTTGCCGAAAGGTCTTCGTGCTAAAATGAGTGAACGACAACAGCGATCGGGTAAATCTCGTGTGGCAGAATCTCGCATTGATGACTTAAAACCTAGTGCTAAACATCAACCCTCGGACTCTTTTAAAAAAGCAACTAAAATTGTTGTTGTGATAATTGGTGCATTAACCTTTAGTGCCGGAACCCAAGTATTAACCTCCCGTTTAGGATCAATGGCGTTACCTGCGGCAATGGCTGGGGGTGCTTTAGCGAGTTTTTTCGTTGATGACCGTGCAACTAAAGTCACAACAAAAGCTCGTTTAGCTCACAGCACAAATCAAGCACTAAGTAGCATTATTAAGCAAAAAGAATCCCAATCTTTTATTAATGAATTAGGAGAATTATACTACAGCAGTCAAACCGCATTAATCCAAGAAATTGAAAGCAAAAATTTAGGTAAACAACTCTGGATTGATGGGGTTTTAGCGGGGTCATTAAGTGCGGCAGAATTCACCGTTAGTTTTTGGATTGTGGCACAATTAGGATTACCCGGAGGATTATTAATTGAAGGAATTGCTGCTAGTTTACCCGTAACATTAATTTGGATTGCTGCGGCTTTTCAGAGCGATCAATTTGAATTACCGGAAAAATTTGCTGATTTAATGAACAAATATAAACCCGCTTTATTTCCCCCTGTAGGAATGGCAGAAGAAGAATTAAAAGACCTGCTGACGATGGAAATTTCCCAAGAACAACGGATTGATTATTTAGTGAAATTCGTTGCAGAAGGAGATGATAGCGGACGGTTAAAGAACTTACCAATGGCTGAAGCAGATTATGATATTAGTCAAATTCGCGATCGCAAACATCAGTTAGAACAAGAACGAGATCAGGCTGTTGAACAACGTTTATTTGCTGATCGTGCTGAAATTGCTAATCTGCCGAATCAATTCCCGATTCCTGAAGTTAATCCGACGGGTTTGAGTCCCCAGCAAATTAAGGAAAAGGAGGAAAGAATTAAACAGCAAAAAGCGATTTGGGTACAGCAAAAAACGGCTGAATTAAAAGCTAATTTAGAGCAAGATTTAAAAATAATCGCTCACCGTTATGAAACCCAGATCAAGCAATGTGAGGAAGACCTGACAGAAGTTCAGAAGCGGTATCATGAGGGATATGATCGCTGGCAAGAAGACGACGAACCGAGAAGCGACATTGCTTAAGAGAATTGGGAGAGGATTAAGCGAGGGGTGCTTTTCGGGTATAATCCAAGTATCCCTTTTTTGCTTGACCTTTCAACTATGCACCCATTAGATGAAAAGCTCGAAGAGTTGGTATTAAAAGCGCAATTATATTTTAATGACCCTCCAAGAAGGCGTAGAGTTATACAGGAGTTATGGGATATTATGTTACCATCGACACACCGACTACCAAAACCTACTGATGATGAAGCAAAGCGCCGACTAGGTGGCTTGAAAAATAGCTGTCGTAACATATATGGGTCTAAATTAGAAGGTGATTTTGAGGAAGATTGGCCTGATGTTTTACAGGAAGCTCAAACAGAAGTTTTGACGAAAATTGATATTTATAAAAAAGGAGTTGATTCTCAGCTATATACAGCATGGCTGAATTTTTGCCAAACATTACCATCACAGCCAAATCCTGAAGTTTATTCAGAGTTTCAAAACCAAGTCGAGAAATTTCGGAATCGTTTTATTCAAAGACGAACAAAAAAGGTTAGTGCTCAAAAAGTAATGATTTTTGCCTTTCATCTCCTGCTCCAGAGCGGGTCAGATAAAATCCTATTACTGCTTATGCACGACTACCCAAAAAAGAAAAACGGCATGATTGTTGTTAAACCCTATCCGCAGGAAAAAGCCCAACATCTATCTCAAATTTGTGAAAATTTTGGCAACAGCACTCAAACTAATGAAATAGATTTACAACAAGCTTGGAATACTTTTTGTAATGAAGTTCAGAAACTTTATCGACCTCTCAAGTTTTGGAACTGGTTTGCTAGTTATATAAAATTTCGCTTTATTGATATTATCCGAGAGCGAACCAAAGAGGTTTCATTAGATGCGCCTGTTGGGAAGCAAGAGGAAAATGATCAACCTCAAACGAGATCAGGTAAAATTCAGGCAAAAGCTGATTCAAGGATGTCTCCACAAGCAATTAAATTGATCTACGAAGATCCAGATGAAATTTTCAGAGGAAAGCATATTAAAAATTTTCCTCATGTTAATTTTCGAGAAATTGCGCTTTTAAAGTTTCAAGATTTTACCTTACAACAAATTAATAATCACTTTGGAAATCAAGTCAATGCTCAGACAACTATCAGTCCTTTTTACACTCGTAGCTGTTATTATTTTAAGCCTATTCTCGAAGAGTATTTAGAAGCCAAAATAGCATTACCACAACCTGTTATCGAACAAATTGTCAACGATATAGAAGGGAGGTATAATAAAAGAAGAATGCCAGGTAACTCTCAAATCAGTTTTCAAGAAATAATTCAATCTCGATTAGGAGGAGTTCCCTCTTGGAAAATTCTAGCACAACAATTACGGGTCGATGTCAAGGATTTGATTTATTTTTACCTAGATTCTATTAGTTATTTTAAACTGATGACAAAACCCAAGACTCGAACCCGAAAAAGTAAGAAAAATAGTGAAGCAGAGATTAACAATTAGGAGATAACAGCCATGACTTACACGAATCGTTCAATGTTTACAGTCCCCCTAACCTCAAAAGCTTATAAGTTAGCTAAGTCTTTTCAAAGTCAATATGAAAATCCGACTAAAGCTCAACAAGTTTATCTGAATACCCTTGCGGTTTATGCGGTAGAAACCTATTGTGAATGTTTAGGAATTGAGACGGATATAGAAAATTCTGATAGTCTAAATCCCGTAATGCAGCCGTTAATGAATATCGCAGATTTAGAAATAGAAGGAATTGGAAAAATCGAATGTCGTCCTGTTTTACCTGAAGATAAATTTTGTTATATTCCCGTTGACACTTGGGAAAATCGCATCGGTTATATTGTTGTAGAAATTGATGAATCCTCAAGAGAAGCAACCCTATTAGGATTTTACCCTCCGGTTAATGCTTTAGAAATGATCGAATACATTTCTCTTGATAGTTTTCTTCCCCTAGAAGCACTGATAGATCATATTAACCGAATAGAATCAGCTTTGGATTTTATTAAAAGTGATGATCCGGTTGTGGAGACAGTTAAAACCCGACTCACAGAACGACCCTTAACAGCAATTATCACTGAATTTGAACGAATTTATCGCACCTTTTCTAAAGAAAAAAGGCCCTATGCGGGGGGTGAATTTCTAGCGAGTTGTGTTCCAGCACAAGGAGAAATGGGTTGGCGTGGAGGGAACCGAGAGGAAGAATTCAGTAATGATAAATGGCAAGAATTAGCTGAGGAGTTATTGAATAAATTAGATAAGATTTGGTCAGAATTTATTCGGTTAACTGACTGGTTACAACCGAATCAGATTCAACTAAATGGTGATTTTGTGGCTTTAGAAAGCTTCTTAGAAAATTTAACCGAAAATTTGTTTTTTAGATATGCGACTGCACCCCGTTCTCGCCGTGCAGAAACCGAAGATATATTAGAGAGTATCAGTGGAATTCGACCATTTCAACTGGCAGAATATCCCTTAGCATTGGTTTTAGCATATCAAGTCGAAACGGAGGAACAACGCACAATTATTGCCCGATTATATTCTAATGGTGAAGATTCTTATTTACCTCCCGATCTTAAATTAACCGTTTTAGAGGATACTGAAGTAGTGTTTTTAGAGGCAACTTCTCGCAGTGCTGATAATTGGATTCAATTACAATTTCACGGAGAACCCGGAGAACATTTTAGTATTAAAATAGAACTGGGAGATATCAGCATCATAGAGAATTTTATGATCTGAAGGTAATATAGCAGCGTGCGATCGCTTCTTTCAATTTTCTGCATAACTTTCAACTCGGGTAACGATAAATAGGCATCAGACAAAAATACAAGGAGTTTTAATATGGCTGCTTCGGAAATTGTCATGCACCGGATGTTTGTCGAAATCGTTGCCCAGTATCACCCCTTTGCTGAGTATGTCGGTTATCAAGAGGCTGAAGATGGGTTTATTATCTGCTATCGAGGCGCGAATGGGGAACAATATATGGCAATTGATACTGAAGGAAATGTGTTAGGAGATACCACGATGGGAACAACAAGAACAATGGGAATTGTAGCTATCAGTGCCGCGATTCTCGGTGCAATGTTTGGGGGTTCAAATTCTTAGCTAGATTAAGAAGCCGGGTTTCTAAGGTTATCGGCTTCTATCAAAAATTTTATTAAGAAACCCGGTTTATCAGCTACTACTGAGGGGTTCAGAAACCGGGTTTCTTATGTTATCTTTCGACTCTTATCAAAAGTTTGTTCAGAAACCTGGTGTCTCGACTTGTAGATATTTTTCCTGACTTGATGTGATAGAATAGACGCAAATTTGAGGACAACCAAATGAAAGCCGTTGAAGTCACAGGAACCCTGGATGAAAAAGGTCAATTGTCCCTCGATTACCCCATTGAAAAATTCCCCCCTAGTCGCGTGCGAGTGATCGTACTTTTTCCCGAAGTAATTGAGGAAGTTGAAACCGATCCTGATGATACTCCCATTGAAGAAGTAAAAGCCAGTCTCCGGCGAGCATTAAAGCAAGCTAAATCAGGACAACGCATCCCCCTTTCTGAAATGTGGGAGGGAATAGATGTCGAATAACACCCCTTTTGTCCACATTGATTTAACACCTGAGTATAAACGGAATTTACGCGAATTATCCAAAAAATATCGCAATATCCGGTTAGATACTCAGTCAATTATTGAGCAATTCCAAGCTGGAAACTTTATAGGCGATCGCCTTGCCGGGATGGGTGAAAATTATGTTATCTTTAAGGTGAGAGTTAAAAATAGCGATATCCAAAAAGGGAAAAGCGCTGGTTATCGACTTATCTATTAAGTTGAATCACCAATTAGCATACTTCTCCTCACTATTTACTCTAAATCAGACCGAGAAGATATTAGTCCTAATCAAGTTTTTAGCATTTTAGCCGAGTGCGATCAGGATAATATTTAATAACTGCCAAAACTGCTTATCTTATTTACCAATTTATAACTAACTCACAAAGGTTCAGAAACCGGGTTTCTCATGTTATCTTTCGGTTAATATCAAAAGTTTTATTAAGAAACCCGGTTTCTTGGCTTGACTACAGGGTTCAGAAACCGGGTTTCTCATGTCATCTTTCGGTTAATATCAAAAGTTTTGTAAAGAAACCCGGTTTCTATGGTTGACAGTTACTAGCCCTTAAGCTCTAGTATAGTGTCAATCATTATAAGTCTTTATTCGCAAAATAGCCGTTTTCTTTGCCTCAACATCTGGCACCAACTTTCGTAATGCGAATTTAACCGATGCAGATTTTACCCAAGCAACCCTCAAATGCACGAAATTTATGGGCACAAATCTGACTCGCACTCGCTTTTATGAAACTAAAAAACTACTCCTTGCCAGAGTTGGTAAATCGATCTTAGACCCCTTACCCATTCGCTCTTTATTGGTTACGGGTAATGGTCACAATAAATCCTATCTTAATGCCAATCTCCGAGGTGCAAACCTCATGGGTGCAGACTTGAGTAAGGCTAATTTAAAAGGAGCAAATATTAGTGATGCCACGTTCCAAAGTGCTAATTTAGAAGGAGCAAACTTAACCCTAACTGAAGCCATTAATACCGATTTTACCCGTGCTTTGATGACAGGTGCTTGTTTAGAAGCTTGGAATATTCAAAGTAATACTAAATTAGAGGATGTTGATTGTCGATATATTTATCTTTTAGAATATCCCAAACTTGGAACAGATGACCGAGAACTATGCAGGTTTCTAAATTTGATATTGATCAATTAGCTGAACAATTAGAAGATCAACTTAATAAATGGTTAAATGCTGACCAATTTCTAACGATTGATAGAATTCTCCGTGAAAAATTCCAACGTTCTGATGAAATTCAAGTTATTATTCAATCCGATGATATCAATGTTCGGCGACTTCCTTGGCATTTATGGGACTTTTTCAAACCTTATCGGAAAGCAGAAGTTGCGTTAAGTTCGCCTTTTTATGATCGACCTATCAGAACAACTCCCCAGAGAAATCAAATCAGAATTTTATCAATATTAGGGGATGACAAAGGACTGAATCTGGACAAAGATAAAGTTGCGATTGAAAAAACAGGTGCAGAACCTGTCTTTCTCCCTAAACCTAACCGCAAAGAATTAGAGGAACAATTATCGTGTCAACAAGGTTGGGATATTCTGTGTTTTTCCGGTCATAGTTCGAGTGCAATGGATGGCAGTAACGGTTGGTTTTATATTAATAATACTGATAAAATTACAATTGCTGAATTAAAAACGGCTTTAACAACAGCTATTGAAAATGGTTTACAAATTGCCATTTTTAACTCTTGTGATGGTTTAGGATTAGCCAATCAACTAGCAACGTTACATATTCCTCAAATTATTGTCATGCGGGAACCTGTACCTGATGCAGTTGCCCAGGCATTTTTAACGCATTTTCTCACTGCTTTTGCGAGTGGGAAATCGTTTTATTTATCAGTACGAGAAGCGCGAGAAAAATTGCAATCTTTAGAACAACATTTTCCCTGTGCGTCTTGGTTGCCCATTATTTGTCAAAATCCGGCTGAAATTCCCCCAACTTGGGAGTCATTGCGGGGTATTTCCAAATAATAGCGCTAAAGCGCAACAACGCACCCAGAAACCGGGTTTCTCAACAAACTTTTGATATTAACCGAAAGATCACGTTAGAAACCCGGTTTCTATTCTTCCAGGGTTTCTAACTTCTGCATAATTCTGGTTTATTTGCCCGATGAAAGGTTAGTTAACCAAGCATAGCTACTGATGGAAACTAACCCCATAAATCGGAAATTTGCCGGAAGTCTTGCTACTTTAGCACCTCACTCTTACTATCCTAATACTTGGGAAACAGAACGGCTATTCCTCAGACCTTTTTCTGCGGAAGATTTAATGGATCTTTATCGAGTTTATGGTAATCCAGAAGTGATGCGTTTTATCGATAAAACGGGTAAAACTTTATCGGAAACTGAGGCAGAATTAAACAGTTATATTGACCATTGGAAACAACACGGTTTCGGGAATTTTGCGATTATTCACAAAGCTTCTAATACCTTGATTGGTCGCACTGGACTGTATCGGAATCAGAGATCTCCCTATCCCCAATTTGGTTATATTTTAGACCAACCTTACTGGGGTCAAGGTTTGGGAACAGAATTGGCTAAAGCTAATTTAGACTATGGGTTTAATATCCTGCAATTTGAAACAATTGCCGCCTTTGTTATGGTAGATAATTGGACTTCTCGGAAGATTTTATCGGAAAAATTGGGAATGGGATTATTAACGGAGCAATTTGCTTATTTATATGGAACATTGGCTTATTATATCATTGCGCGATCGCAATATTTAACCCATCATAGCTAAAATAAGAAATAGTTAATTTTGGGAGTGCGATCGCTACATTTCCAGAGATTACAAAACCGATGACTGAATTGTTGCCCCCTGAGTATCCAGTTGCAGAACTTTAACCTCTGGGTGAACGCCTGCTTGTTGCCAAGCTTGGGTCATCGCTTCTGCAACCTCAGAGGCCGATGCCTCATCCGTTAACGCCAATAACGTTGGCCCGGCACCACTAATCACTAATTCACAAGCACCCCCATTCAACGCAGCCGCACGAACTTGATCAAAGCCTCGAATTAACGCTTTTCGATAGGGTTGGTGAATTTTATCCTGTAGTGCAACCCTTAACCATTCAGGATTTCCCGTTTCTAAGCCCCGAATTAACAGTCCCAAATGGGCCGTATTAAAAATAGCATCTCCCCGACTATAGGTTTGGGGTAAAACCCTTCTTGCTTCTGCCGTTGAGAGTTCAAAATCAGGAATCGCCAGAACAGGTACAATCTTAGAATGCCAAGGAATTTGGCAAATTTCCCACCCTGGACTGTTTTCCCCTCTGGAGACGGATAATTGACAATTTCCCAATAATGCAGGAACCACATTGTCCGGGTGTCCTTCCATTTCAACGGCCAGTTGCAGGATATCCATTGGGCTCAAAGGATTTCCGGCTAACGCATTACCCCCCACCAGTCCCCCAACAATAGCCGTAGCCGAACTTCCTAAACCCCTTGCTAAAGGAACCCCTAAATCAATCTTAATTTGAACGGGAGGGGGGGTTTGACCCAGATGTTGATAAAGCTTCACAAAGCCTTGATAAGCCAAGTTACTTTCATCCGTTTGCACTCCTGCCGCTTCTGTGCCGTGAACCGTAATCCGAAGCGTCTGGTTTGTGGAGGTTTCTAGGGGGGAAAATTGCAGGGTATTGTATAAGGTTAGGGCGGCTCCAATACAATCAAATCCTGGGCCTAAGTTGGCAGTGGTTGCCGGAACGGTGACAGTAAACGTGCTAGGCATTTTATCGATCTAAAATAACAAATAGCCAACTTGTAATCTTAGCCGACAATGCCTCCTGATCGTTAGGGATCAACGATTTTCCGGGGGTTCATCCCCAGATTTCCCAATTCCTAAACTTTTTTTCGATGAGCGTAATTTTTTCCACAGATGTTTGATTTGTTGATAAGCTTCCTCGGAGGTTACTTTTCCGTTTGTTTCTAGTCCACAAATATAGTTGACTCGCTGGGCAAATTCCTGCAAGTTGGAATTAAAAACCAACTTCTCTGGCGTAAATTCTCCGTGGTAGCGACTGCGCGGAAACAGGAAATCATCACGTTCTGACATAGCTATCTCCCAAAGAATAGGACTGTGGGGTTGAGATGGACGGACAATGAGCAATTGACCACCACTGAGAGGATAAAACGGGTTAAGGACGAGTTGATATTTTATTGGGCAAAACCCTTATTATACTTAGCATAGCTTAATGCTGAATGAAATCTTAGATTTAATTTTAGATTTTATTGTAACTAAAACAGCCCTCCTTCTGCCAAGCTCAACAGAAAAACTGCCGATCTTCTGGATCAGCAGTTGATTGGATAAGCTCCTTTATTTTTGTAGAATCCCAAGTCTATAGACTCAAAACTCATATTTTTGCTCCCGTGTCACCCAATCAGATCATCGGGAATGGGCAACGTCCCCATTCAACAATCCACAGGTTATGATCAAGATATTCACATTTCTTAATCTTTCTTAACTTAATCCTGATGGCTTCAACAAGCATCGAGAAACTCCAGCAATTCTTTCAGAAGACCCTATTTTTTGACAATGAGCCCACCCCAGAACTGATCGCCATTTTACTGGTGTACTTTGTCCAAGGAATCTTAGGACTAGCTCGTTTAGCAGTGAGTTTTTTCCTCAAGGATGAATTGGCGATGAGTCCTGTAGAAGTCTCGGTTTTACTGGGAATTGTCCCCCTGCCTTGGGTTATAAAACCTTTATTTGGGTTCATTTCCGACGGTTTACCGATTTTTGGCTATCGTCGTCGGCCCTATCTAATTCTATCGGGACTATTAGGAGCCTCATCCTGGGTGGCCTTGGCTACAATTGTGCATACTCCCTGGGTGGCTGCGGGTGTAATTATATTAAGTTCCCTTTCTGTGGCAATTAGCGATGTGATTGTTGATTCTTTGGTTGTGGAGCGAGCACGTCATGAATCTATTAGTCATATCGGGTCTTTACAATCAGCCTGTTGGGGATCAATGGCAATAGGAGGATTAATTACAGCTTATTTAAGCGGTTTTCTGTTAGAAAAATTTAACCCCCAAACGATATTTCTCATGACCGCTACTTTTCCCTTAATTGTTTCCTTAGTGACCGGATTGATTACAGAAGAAGTTATACCGGAAAACTTAAACGGGAAAAGAATCAAATCTCAACTCAAAAATTTGCGTCAAGCCCTAACACAAAAATCGATTTGGTTGCCTACAGCCTTTATTTTTGTTTTGCAATCAACACCAACGGCTGATGCTGCTTTTTTCTTTTTTACGACGAATGAATTAGGATTTCAACCGGAATTTTTAGGGCGAGTTCGTTTAGTGACCAGTTTTGCTTCTTTGGTGGGAGTTTGGTTATTTCAACGCTTTCTTAAGTCGGTTTCCTTTCGGAACATCTTCTTCTGGTCAACCCTGATCTCAACGGTATTAGGGATGACCATGTTGTTATTAGTGACCCATACCAATCGTGCCCTAGGGATTGATGATCATTGGTTTAGTTTAGGAGATAGTTTGATTTTGGCTGTCATGGGACAAATTGCCTATATGCCTGTTTTAGTATTATCAGCCCGTTTATGTCCCCCTGGGGTAGAAGCCACGTTATTTGCCTTATTAATGTCTGTTTCCAATTTAGCCGTATTAATTTCTTATCAATTGGGGGCTTTACTGACCCATTGGTTTGGAATTACTGAAACCAACTTTAACCAATTATGGCTGTTAGTAATTGTAACCAATCTTAGCACCTTATTACCACTTCTTTTTATTCATTGGTTGCCCGATAATAATGCAGAAATAGAACCTTTAAGTCTTAACCTTCCCACCTCTGAACGGGAACAATTAACTGTCAACCTTTAACCTGATTATCTCAAATGCAGAATCTGATTTCTACCTCTTTAAATTCCTCTGACTCCTTATCCTACGATCTCCAAGCTTGGCAAAAAGGTTATCTGTCTCAACCGCATGAATATGATTACTGGATTGATGATATTGAGGGAGAAATTCCTCCCGAATTAGAAGGAACCCTTTATCGCAATGGCCCCGGTTTATTAGAGATTAATGGACAAGCTTTTCGTCATCCTTTTGATGGGGATGGCATGATATCTGCGATTCGCTTTACCAACGGTCGCGCCCATTATTGTAATCGATTTGTGCGAACCCAAGGTTATGTAGAAGAACAAAAAGCAGGAAAAATTCTCTATCGGGGTGTTTTTGGAACCCAAAAACCGGGGGGATGGTTGGCAAATTTTATGGATTTACGAATTAAAAATATTGCCAATACTCAAGTTATTTATTGGGCGGGAAAACTCTTGGCGTTGTGGGAAGCGGCTCAACCGTATCGACTTGATCCGCATACCTTAGAAACTATAGGAATTGATGATTTAGATGGGATTTTAGAACCCGGAGATGGGTTTGCGGCTCATGTTAGGATTGATCCAAATTGTGAAGAAAATGGCGGTGAACCGTGTTTAGTCAATTTTTCGATTAAACCGAAATTATCCACCCTGATTACAATTTATGAAATTTCTAGTCAAGGAAAGTTACTGAAAAAACAGGTTCATTCTGTTCCAGGATTTGCCTTTATTCACGATTTTGCCATAACTCCAAATTATTGTATTTTCTTCCAAAATCCAGTAAAATTTAATCCCATTCCCTATTTATTGGGATTTTCAGGAGCAGGGGAATGTATTAAATTTCAACCCAAAGACCCGACTAAAATTATTGTGATTCCCCGTAATTCGGGCAAAATTAAATATTTTGAAACCTCATCAGGTTTTGTATTCCATCACGCCAATGCTTATGAAGCTCAAGATAGAATTATTGTAGATTCTATCTGTTATGAATCCCTCCCCGAAGTTCGCCCCAATGACGATTATCGAGAAACGGATTTTTCTCGTTTAGATCCGGGACAACTCTGGCGTTTTTCTTTAGATTTAACTACTGGAAAAGTAGAGAAGAATAGAATTGAATCTCGCTGTTGTGAATTTCCAGCTTTACATCCGAATTTAATGGGTAGACCTTACCGTTATTTATATTTAGGAGCCGCCCATTCTCCTCAAGGAAATGCACCTTTACAAGCCATTCTCAAACTAGATTTAAACACCCAGCAGCGTCAATTGTGGAGTGCTGCACCGGAAGGATTTGTGAGTGAACCTGTATTTGTTCCGCGTAAAAATGCGATCGCAGAAGATGATGGATGGCTATTAACGGTGGTCTATGATTCCCATCACCATCGTTCAGATATTGTGATTTTGGATGGTCGAGACTTGACTCAAGGAGCGATCGCCCGATTACACTTAAAACATCATATCCCTTACGGTTTACACGGCACTTTTGTAACCCCTTAAGGGAGGAATAATTGTTAAATTTCATAACTTTTACGTTCTACGTTCTCCCGATCCCTGAAAGAGGCGTAGAATTTTTTTATAGGGACTAACCTGGCAAGAGACTGTGGGAAAAGGCTGATTGGCTCAAGCAGAAGATTTGGAAGCGGTGTTATACTTGTCAACAGAGGAATAAATCTGGTATACTTTTTCTGAAGTGTTAATTCATCGTTAAACTCTATCCCTCGATGTTTAATAAAAATTGATTAGTTAACTTTTTTTAGAAATCAGTTTTATAAAAATAAAACTGATTTCTAAACGTTAATTTTTTTAACTTAGACGTTGTAATCTGCCTTTCAAAATTCGAGACTAACACCCCTTTTTAAACACCAGAAATACATGGGAGCTTGGTAGCCTCGTCTATAAGCGAGCGAGGTGGAAAAGCGACTCAAGCGGTTTTAACCGAAGCGTAATGATGAGGGTCTTCAATATATTTCTGTATTGTTTCAGCAC
>NZ_JADEWU010000113.1:0-14629 GCF_015207485.1 Planktothrix mougeotii LEGE 06226 | reverse complement strand
CCCGTCCCCCCGTCTCCCGTCTCAGTCCGGTTCCCGTTTAAAACGTCGGGGGTTACGTTCTCCGAGTTGACCTTGTTTTTTATACCAGCGATACCATTCTTTAGAAATCCGAATGGCAAGCCACAATAATAATAAGGCAATTAACCCTCCCTGTTGAGGCGCATCAAAGGCAAAAATGACGAGGAAAACGCAAAGAATATCCTGTCCTAAAATCACCCAGACGGGTAAACCTCGCAAGCGATAAAATAATCCAGTTTGCACTAATTGTAAAACCAGAGCCAGTAAACTGCTAACAATGGCAATAATCCAAAATAAGCGAGGTTCAACATGAGTGGCTTCTGCGATCGCTAAACCCATAATAGCACCAACAAAGGGGCTAAATAGTAATTGTATTATTTGTAAAATACGCTGTCCCAGGAGTTTTTTAGATGCAAAAATTTCAAATAATGACCAACTGACGAGCACCCCGATAACAACCTGTGGTGAAAATCGAGACAGAAAGGGTACACGCGACCATAAATCATTTTGCAGTAAGCCAATGACCAGCAAGGGTAAAGCAATTCTTAATCCTGCCGCCGCCGATGCCGATAGCACCGCAAGGAGTTCAATCATAATTAGGGTGAGGAACAGAGCATTTAACGCGGAAAATACACGGGGATTTTAGCCCAGTTCAGAGTGCTATTTTCTATTGTATCGATCTGACTTGCAATTCTGTTAAAAATAAAAATTTGATCTTCTCAAGGTTAGACGCACCCGGTCTCTATCAAAGTTTATGATTTTTGAAATCAAGCTCTAAAAACCCAGTTCATTTAATGCTGAGAATTTTAAAATTTATTGAATATCTATAAAAAACAGATCAAACATAACGCTTATGTCTCCCAAATCTATCATCAGTTTAATCATCAGTTTAATTTCATTTTATCCCAGTTTATCCCTCGCTTTAGTAACCCCTCCTCGCATTGATCAAAAAGTAGAATGTGATTTGTTAATCGTTGGGGGAGGATTAGCAGGAAGTGCGGCTGCTTATGAAGGATTACTCAATGGAAAAACCGTTTGTTTAACGGAAATTACCGACTGGGTAGGGGGTCAAATTTCCGCCCAAGGAACCTCTGCATTAGATGAACGACCGACCCAACGATCTCTTTTATTATATCCTAGAGGGTATTTAGAATTACGAGCAGGAATTGAAAATAAATATGGAATATTGAACCCCGGCGCTTGTTGGGTCAGTGAAGCCTGTTTTATGCCGGAAGCGGGGAATGAAATATTACTTAAAATGCTGAAAAAAGCTGAAAAAAAAGGAAAAGGAAGATTACATTGGTTTCCTTCCACAGTGATTAAAGATCTGACTATTATTAATAACCAAATTACCGAAGCGATCGCTATTCAACATCAACCGTTACCCGGAACACCGCCCTTAAATACAGAACCCTTATCTCAAATAATTGATGATGCTTATAATTATAACAATTCTCAACGCTTTAATAAAAATATTATTCGATTTATCCCTAAAATAAAAGCTGATCAAGGAGCAGATTGGTATATTATTGAAGCGACAGAAACCGGGGAAATTATTGGTTTAACGAATATTCCTCATCAACTCGGAATTGATCCCCGTTCTCCTCAAGAACCCACTGCATCAAGTTTAACCGCAGATCCCTATTGTACTCAAGGGTTTACCTATACCTTTGCAATGGAAGCAACCGCCGACCCCCAAACCCATGAAAAACCGTCATTCTATGAACAATATGCTCCTTATTATAGTTATGAATTACCGCGATTAGCGAATTTTAATTTAGTCTATACTTATCGGCGAATTCATAGTATGAAACCGAATAAAAAACGCTCTACGAATCCCCGTGAATGGCCAATTTATCCAGGGGATATTTCCATGCAAAACTGGACATGGGGCAATGATTATCGACCCGGAACATCGGCGGATAATTTAATCTTAACACAATCCCAATTAGAAGCAACAGGCCAACTCGAACCCGGAGGATGGAAGGGGGGGTTAAGAACAGAAACCTTACGCAAAGGCGAAGAAAATGCTTTAGGGTTTTTCTATTGGTTAGTGGCAGGAACTACAGACTCGCAACTCGGTGAAGGCGTTAAAGAAAAACATCCTAATTATCGCTATTTATTCGGCTTAAATTCTCCGATGGGAACCGTTCATGGCTTATCCAAATATCCCTATATGCGCGAAGGAAGACGAATTATCGGTCGTCCTTCCTACGGTTATAAAAATGGATTTATGGTGTCAGAAATTGATATTTCTCGAAATAATTTTCGTCAAGATTGGTATGCCAATAATTTAACCCCAGAAGAATATCGTTTGCTATGGTTAAACTTAGGCGGTTTAGATAGTTTACCTGTACTTTCAGGACAAGAAACCATTGCTGATATTCAACCCCGTTCTAGGGCAACAATTTATGCGGATACTGTTGGAATTGGTCATTATGCAATAGATTTTCATCCCTGTTTAACCCAAAGTCCACCGGAAATTCCAGGGAATACAGAACGTGAAGGAGAACGTCGGGGACAAGGACAAGCTTATCCGTTTCAAATCCCCTTAAGAGCCATGATTCCGCAAAAAATTGATAATCTATTAGTAGCAGGAAAAAGTATCGCCACCAGTCATATTGCGGCGGCGGCTTATCGGGTTCATTCCTTTGAATGGTCTGTTGGTGCGGCGGCGGGAACAACCGCAGCATTTAGCTTGGAAAAACAGGTTTTTCCCTATCAATTAGTGGATAATTTACCTTATCGGGAACCTTTATTAGAGGAGTTACAACGATTATTAGAAAGCAATAATAATCCGATTTTATTCCCCGGAATGTCAATTTTTAATCAATCTTGGGAAGATTGGAAATAAATCTTGGCTAGATTTCTAGCTATTGAAACTATCAATAAAGGAACAAGAGATAGTATCCTAGTAATTAGAACTTGAGTAGATCACAATCATGAGACTAGAAGAAGCCGTTGAATTTGCAGAAAATCCTGAACCTCGCTGTCCTTGTGTGCTGTTGTTGGATACCTCCGCATCGATGCAAGGGGTTCCCATTGACGCCTTAAACGATGGACTGATGACCTTTAGAAATGATTTAATTCGGGATGAACTCGCTAAAAAACGAGTGGAAGTGGCAATTATTTCCTTTGATAATCAAGTTAAGATTGTACAGGATTTCGTGACCGCCGATCAGTTTGAACCTCCGGTCTTAACCGCCCAAGGTCAAACCTTTATGGGCACTGCTATTAGTCAAGCCTTAGATTTAATTGCAGCTAGAAAATCAGAATATCGCAATAATGGGATTACCTATTATCGTCCTTGGGTGTTTATGATTACCGATGGTGAACCTCAAGGAGAAACTGACCGGGTGACAGAACAAGCGACTAGACGCATTCAAGAGGAAGAATTGAAAAAACAGGTGGCATTTTTTGCCGTTGGCGTAGAAGGGGCAAATTTAGATCGGTTGGCTCAAATTGTCCAGAGAACTCCGTTAAAATTGAAGGGGTTAGACTTTCGAGAAATGTTTATTTGGTTATCTGCTAGTATGCAAACAGTTTCTCATTCCAAAGTGGATGAACAAGTGGCTTTACCACCACCGGGATGGGGAACAGTTTAATAATAGAAAATGTGAGTGTTTAAATACGTTAATCATTGATAATGAATCAGGTTTGTAATTGGCAAATTATATCGGCATCAGTGACAGGAACCAGTCATGAAAAACAGGATCTCCCTTGTCAAGATGCTCACGGTTTTAAACAGTTATCTCCAGATTTGATAATTCTGGCGGTTGCAGATGGGGCGGGTTCGGCAAAATTAGCAGATTTGGGGGCAAATATTGCTGTAAAAACAGCATTAGAAACCCTAGAAAAACAGATTAATTCTGAGGATAATAATACTAAGGATATCCCTTGGCAAGATTATTTAAAAAATGCCTTAACTGTTGCTAAAACTGCGCTAGAAGCCGAATCTCTTAGCCAAGAAATCGAAGTTAGAGAGTTAGCTACTACTTTAATTATAGGTATAGCAACACCGAAATTAGTCGCCGTTGCTCAAGTAGGAGATGGGGCTATTGTTGTGGAAGATAACAAGGGAACTATTCTGGAATTAACCATACCAACCAGTGGAGAATATCTGAATGAAACGGTCTTTTTAGTTTCTCCTAATGCGGTTGAAAATGCCCAATTTAACCTCTGGTTAGGACAACCTAAATATTTAGCAGCTTTTTCCGATGGGTTACAAATGTTAGCATTAAAAATGCCCGAAGGAAAACCCCATCATCCCTTCTTTTCTCCTCTGTTTAAATTTGTAGAAACTATCACCGATGAAATTGATGCAAAAGAACAATTAATGGGGTTTTTGCGATCGCCTCGCGTAACAGGACGAACCGATGATGATCTCACCTTAATCTTAGCCAGTTTTAACTCTTAATTACGTTAATCTAATTCATCCGGGTTAATTCCCATCTGTCGTAAACGTTCTGCTAACCTTTGATTTCGTTCTTGTTCTTCCCTTAATAAGGTTTCTGTTTGTTCCGCCCGTTGGCGTTCGGTTTCCGCTCGTTGACGTTCAGTTTCCGCCCGTTGACGTTCTGCTTCTAACTGTTGATTAATTTCCACATAAGACAGAAATTTCACACCATCAGGACGATAAATTTTTAACTCGATTTCTGAGGGTTCAAAACGAATTTGTAAACGGGGACTGACCAAATTTTCAGCAATTTCTACTAGATCTAATCCCCCATCTCCTCGCCACCAAGCTTGGAATTGATAATTGTCAGGATTATAAATATAATATTCCTCAACTCCGTAGCGTTCATAAAATACTAATTTTCGTTCCATTTCTGACTTCGTATTACCCGGAGACAGAATTTCAAAAACCACTTGCGGGGGAATTCCGTCTTCTTTCCATTGTAGATAGGAACCTCGTTTTCCTTTCGGTCTTCCCAATACTACTAAAACATCAGGAGCATTCACAATATTAGGTTTTCCTTCCACCGGATACCAGAATAAATCTCCCGCCACAAATACATTAGAATTATCAGCAAATAACCATTCTAAATTCTGTTCAATTGCAACAATCCAGTTAAATTGTTCTGTATTATTTGCCATTGGCTTTCCATCACTTTCGGGATAGATAATTTCTGTTGGGTTGACAGTTGCAGGTTGAGAAACCATAACTTCAAAATTAAGAATAGCAATAATATCCTAACAGTAACATACCCTGTAGGGGCGGGGTTATCCGGCCCTCAATACTTCTTTCCCGCCCAGAATTATGTCTTCTGCTGCCCTGAATACCATGCTGTAGGGTCAGGGTGGGCAGGGAGACCCTGCCCCTACTAGAGAACGCCTTTAGAACTGGGGATGGTATTCGCACGACGGGGATCAATTTCAACCGCCATTCTTAACGCTCTAGCAAAGGCTTTAAAGCCAGCTTCAATAATATGATGGGAATTAATTCCGTCTAATTGACGTAAATGTAAGGTCATTTGACTATTATTAACAATAGCCACAAAAAATTCTCGGACTAATTGAGTATCATAAGTTCCGACTCGTTGCGTGGGAATTTCTAACCCATAAGTCAGATGAGGACGACCCGAAAAATCTAAAGCAACTTGAACTAAGGCTTCATCTAAAGGGGCGATAAAATGACCAAACCGAACAATTCCTTTGCGATCGCCTAATGCTTTAGCAAAAGCCAAACCTAATGTAATCCCAACATCTTCATTAGTA
Organism: Planktothrix mougeotii LEGE 06226; assembly: GCF_015207485.1. NCBI lineage: Bacteria > Bacillati > Cyanobacteriota > Cyanophyceae > Oscillatoriales > Microcoleaceae > Planktothrix > Planktothrix mougeotii. The sequence continues at coordinate 8,893 of NZ_JADEWU010000113.1, read as the reverse complement.
TGATGATCATCAATTTCAATATCTCCAGTGGCTTGAATCTCTAAATCAATTAACCCATGAGACGAAATTTGATGCAACATATGATCTAAAAATGGAACTCCTGTAGACACATTACAGAGTCCAGTTCCATCTAAATTAACAGTAACATTAACATCCGTTTCCCCCGTTTTTCGATGTACCGTTGCGATTCTAGGGAGAATCTCTAAATTAGAATTAGAACTATTAATAGAAGGGCGATCAGTATTATCAGTCATCAGTTATCAGTGATCAGTTATCAGTTTAAGAGTTAGCAGTCATCAGTCATCAGTTATTAGTTATTAGTTGACAGTCATAGTCATCAGTTATTAGTTAACAGTCATCAGTTAAGTTGCCCACGCCTCTAAATTGGGTATTAAAGCATTGTCAAATTCTTGCACTGATAACTCTTAAACTGATAACTGATCACTGATCACTGATAACTGATAACTGATAACTGATTACATTCCCATGATGCAATAACCCGAATCGACATACAGAATTTGGCCTGTAATGCCACTGGATAAATCACTACAGAGGAAAGCCGCAGCGTTACCGACTTCCGTTTGGGTAACAGTCCGTTTTAGGGGAGCAATTTCTTCAACATGGTGAATCATCTCTAAAATGCCACCCACGGCCGAAGACGCTAAAGTCCGAATTGGGCCTGCGGAAATGCCATTTACCCGAATGCCCGATGGCCCTAACTCCGCCGCCAAATAACGGACATTCATTTCCAAGGCTGCTTTAGCAATACCCATGACGTTGTAATTGGGAATCACCCGCACACCGCCCAGATATGTTAGGGTGACAATACTACCACCCTGTGTCATTAAAGGTTTAGCAGCAGCACTCAGTTGTACTAATGAGTAAGCACTAATATCTAACGCGCGGGTAAATCCAGCACGGGATACATTGCTAAAGTCCCCTGAGAGTTCCTCTTTTCCAGCAAAGGCCAGACAATGAATGAGGATATCGATCCGCCCCCACTGGTCGCGGATAGTCGTAAAAAGCTCCTCAATTTGAGCATCGTTCTGGACATCACAGGGCAAAAACAAACTAGGGTTGAGGGGGTCAACCAACTCTTTGACCTTCTTTTCAAAACGACCTTTATCGTCAGGAAGGTAGGTCACTCCGAGATTAGCTCCAGCTTCATGAAGCTGTTGGGCAATGCCCCACGCAATTGAGCGATTGTTGGCAATGCCAGTAACAAGTGCGTTTTTTCCGTTCAAATTCAGCATAATAGACTATTCTATATGCAATTGGTATCCTTCTCAAAGGGATTGATTTGCCTATCCCCCCTAGGGGTGAAGCACACCAGAGGACAATCATTGGTCTGTTTAATTGACCGATGATGCAATTAGCGTAAACTGAAATACGGAATAAATTAGGGCATTGTTAGTGCAAGGGATCGGGTCGTGACGTATGATAGACCGTTAGCAGAAGTGTTCCGCAGCATCGGCGGAGGGGCATTCCCTCCCGTCGTGGAAAGCTTTGAACGGGGTAAGACGATCTTCTTTCCCGGCGATCCGGCGGAGCGCGTCTATGTTCTGATCAAAGGTGCGGTAAAACTGTCCAGAGTCTATGAAGCTGGAGAAGAGATTACTGTTGCTTTACTTCGAGAAAATAGTGTATTTGGTGTTTTATCTTTAATTACAGGTCATCGGTCAGATCGGTTTTACCACGCCGTCGCCTTTACCCCTGTCGAACTTCTCTCGGTTCCCATTGAACAAGTTGAGAAAGCACTCAAAAGTGATCCCGAACTCTCAATGGTATTGTTGCGAGGGTTATCGTCTCGGATTTTACAAACAGAGATGATGATTGAAACCTTAGCCCATCGAGATATGGGATCAAGATTAGTCAGCTTTCTTCTGATTCTTTGTCGAGATTTTGGTGTCCCTGGTAAAGATGGGATTCGGATTGACCTAAAGTTATCCCATCAAGCGATCGCAGAAGCCATTGGTTCAACGCGAGTAACTGTTACCCGTTTATTAGGAGATTTGCGACAAAAAAACATGATCTCGATTCATAAGAAAAAGATCACCGTTCATAATCCCGTTACCTTGAGTCAGCAGTTCACCTAGTTAATGGGGCGCATATTTCCAAACCCAACGAAAGAAAATTCAGTTGAATTGTTAAAGGAAACACTTACCCTTAAAAGAGGTCGAATCCGTTTAAACTACAGTGTTAAATTTTTGGTATGACCGCAGGAATTATCCTGGTTATATCTATCTTAGTTTTGGGAGGCGTGATTGCCACTGTCAGCGATCGCCTTGGAACGAAAGTTGGAAAGGCCAGGCTGAGTTTATTCAATCTACGCCCCCGCAACACTGCTATGGTTGTTACTATTGTAACGGGTAGTGTCCTTTCCGCATTGACATTAGGGATTTTATTTGCTTCTAGTAAACCCCTGCGTCGGGGTGTTTTTCAAATTGATAAAATTCAAACTCGACTCAATGATGCTCGTAAAGATTTAACTCGTGCTGAAGATGAAAGAAAACGAGTAGAAACGGATTTAGCCAAAGCCAGAGTTGAACTCAAAACCGCAATGGATCAGTTAAATGCGATTAATCAATCGCTACAAACGGCTCAATCAGAAGCATTTAAAACAGCAGAAGAATTACAAAAAACTCAAAGTCGGTTGGGAGAGCTTCAAAAACAATTACAAGGAATTCAATCGGAAAAAACCGCAATGGAAGACGAATTAGCGCGAACCGAAAATCGTCTTCAGCAGGTCTTTCAACAAAAACAAAGTTTACAAACAGAAATTTCCCAACTCAGAACGGAACGTCAAAATCTGATTCAACAACGAGAACAAGTTAAAGCTCAGATTAAAACTCGTGATCGAGAAATTGCTAAACGCGCTCAAGAAATGAAACAGCAAGATCAAGAAATTGAGCAACAGGAAAAACGGATTACAGAACAGGATAAAATTATTGCTAAACGGGAATCTCGACTTCAAGAACTAGAGATAGAACAGGAAAAATTAGAACAGCAAAAACAAATTTTAGCTAATCAAGTTGAACTGGTTGAACGAGATTTTCAACTCTTACGAGAAGGTAGTGTTGTCTTAGAAAGAGGAGAAGTTTTAGCCAGTGGATTAGTGCATATTACTGATCCTAAAACGGCTCTACAAGCAATTAATACCCTTTTACAAAAAGCCAATGATAATGCTATTGAGGTGGTGCAATTAGGAAATACTAAAGCCAATCAAGCCCAAGTTATTCAAATTACCAAAGCCGAAGTTGAAGAGTTAATGGATCAAATTGATGATGGTCGGGATTATGTGGTACAAATCATTTCCGCCGCGAATTTTTTAGTGGGTGAAACAAGAGTAGCGGTTTTTACAAAAGCTGAACCTAATCGCTTATTATTTACAACAGGAGAAATTATTGCGGGTACAACCTTTAATCCCTCCACTTTATCCAATGAGCAATTACGAAAACAACTGCAACAACTATTAGATGCTTCCAGTTTTCGGGCGCGTTTTGTTGGGGTTGTTGATGGAACGGTGCAAATTGGGAATGATAGAATGGATACATTAATTCGTTTTTTTCAACAATTGCAAGAGCATAATCAACCCCTAGAAATTCAAGCTGTTGCTGCGGAAGATGCCTATACAATAGGGCCGTTACGACTGGATTTATTAGCCCGTCGTAATGGAGAGGTGATCTTTAGTACCCGACAACAGGAACCCTTGAATGATATCCCTCAATTTCCCAATCCATTCAATCCAGAGCCGAATAAATTAGAAAATTCTACCTCTCAATCTTATTCTATTCAACAGGATAAACAATCCCATGATTTTAGGTTTTGATCCCGGTCGAGAAAAGTGTGGAATTGCCGTGATGGGTGAAGATTCCCAATTATATTATCATCAGGTAATTTTAGCATCGGATGTTCCTACAATAATTCAATCTCTGTGTCAACAATTTACGATTGAAACGGTAGTCATGGGGGATCAAACTACCTCAAAACTATGGAAACAAAAACTAACTGAAATTTTGCCAAAATCTCTATCTATTATTCAAGTTAATGAACGATATTCTACCTTAGAAGCGCGCGATCGCTATTGGCAACTTTATCCCCCTAAAGGGTTCACTCGTTTAATTCCTAAAGGAATGCGAACCCCGCCCCGTCCGATTGATGATATTGTTGCGATTGTGTTAATTGAACGATATTTAAACCAGTAATCAATAAACAACAAGTAGGGTTTCAGTCCCGCGAATGGATTCTATTAGTAGAAAGGTAGTAAGCCCTTCAGGGCTATCTTGTAGCGGGTTGTTTCAGTCCCGCGAACGGGATTCTATTAGTAGAAAGTTGTCTTCTAATCTACTATGAATTGTGTTATTTAATGTTTCAGTCCCGCGAACGGGATTCTATTAGTAGAAAGAATTCCTAGTATTTTGAGTCCTTCGGTTAGAAAATTATTGAAGTCCGCGTCAACAATAAACACTTTCTGAGATGCTTCATTTCACTCAACATAACAAAGACTTCAATTATTCTAGTTTAACTCTTAAATTTTATGAGCAAAATGTTCCTGTAATAAACGGTGAATAAAACGATAGCGATCGCCTATTTTCTGTAACAATAATTTACGACTACAATCCTTCAAAAACCGTTGATAATTCCAAGGAATATTCCCATCTTTCCACAAAACCCATCGAATAGCAAACTGTTCTATTGTTTCCTTTAAACCTGATGTTTCTAATAAAATTGCAAACAATAATCCTAGACCCATTCCCATAATTAATAGTGGAGTTTGACGTAAGATAACTCCAGCTAATATAATCAGCAAAATTATCACCCAGATTAACCCTAAAATTATCTTTAAAGTTAATTTATAACGTTGCTTTTGTCCTTCATCATTTAACCAATGGATCGGGATTGTTTTAACACAAAATTCTGTGGCTTCATCGGTTTTAAGATGAGTTGCCAACCATCCTAACCACCGTCTAAAACTCTCAGATTTCGGTGCTTTTCCTGGAGGATATTCTGATTTATAAATATCTTGATGCAGTTGACGACGAATATAAGCATTAAATAAATACTGACGTTGTTCTTCAAAAGAATTCAAATGTTTCCAAGACATCATTAAAATTTCTTCATAAGCTAACGTCATCATGGTTAAATATAACGGAACTTTTGCTAACTTTAATAACGGTTCATCGGTTTCAATATTTTGCCACAATTCTCGACTACGAGAATTAATCAGATAATCTTGAATTTGGAGAGAGGTTAAAGGACGTAAAAAAATTGCACCATTGAGAACTAAGCGTTCTGGAAGTTTTTGATAACTTAAAACATTGGCACAAACGACTAAATGTAACGGTGCGATCTCTCCATTTAACAGTTGATTAATCTCTTGAATACATTGAACTTGTTTTGCGAAAGGAAGTTCATCTAATCCATCTAATAAGGGTAAAATTTTTAGTTGCTGCATCCAATTTTCACCCTGATTAATAGCAATCTTATACTTCAGATGAAGTTGTTCTAAAATCCAATCTGCGAGAGTTTGTTGTGAATTTTTCCAGGTTAATAAATTCAGTAAAACCGGAATAGGTTCTTCCGTATCCCTTTCCGCGCGACTAACCAATACTTTAGTTAATCCGATTAACGTTGTTGTTTTTCCTGAGCCTGGAGCGCCTAAAATTAATAATCTCCCATTCAAGCGATCAAAAATTTGAATAATTCCCGTATCCGGTGTTAAACGAACACTGGGATGATGGCTAACTTTTAACTCCACATCCCAAATTCGTCGCATTTTTAAGGGGGGAGTTTCCTGTGCTAAATGCGTTAAAACGGCGCGATGTAACGACTGTAACCGATACTGCTTTACTTCTTTTTGAACCTGAAGCAGTACCCTTTGACGATTTTGCAATTCAATCTTGGAAGAAGCCAATTTTGCCATTGAAGGTTTAGAATTTGTAAAAAACAACAACCTATCCGTTTTCAGAAATTACAATTAGTAGCCAACTGATCATAGCAGGTGTAGCCCAATTTATGGCTAGGGGGACAGTTTCCTGAATGACAGTTTAGTCTCCCAGGTCGAAACCATCCCCCAACCCTCAGAACTGAATAACTTCTGGAGAAAGTAAAATTTATTTATGTTTTTCTAAGTATTTTTGTACTCCTTTCCCCATCTCGATTAAATTGGGTTCAAGTTTCTTTCCTAGAACTTCCTCAAATACATTTGCTAATTGACTTCTGAGAAATACAGGAATTCCCTCTAGTTTATCTGGGTCTAGTTCAATTTCTCCTCGCGTTTGAATTAAGGTAGAATTTTTATCTTCTAAAAAGGTATTTTTACCCGAACAGTGGAATGCTTCTGTAAAAGCTTGGGTTTTAATGTGCCAATCTAAGGTAAAATTCTGCCCATTCCAAGTATCTGATTCTGTCCAGCGCAGTTTGTCATATTTTAATATATCTTCAAACAGCGCTGGAACATCTTCTGATGATTCCCAATCATAAACCGTATAAACCGTATCTCCTTCAACGCGACGAGAAACTAACTTCACAGCATTTTTAGGGGGTAATAAATTAACAACCTCAATTAATCGATCTCGATAGGTATTAAAGACGAGGGGACGGGGGAAAGGAATCTTGATATCAGAGGAAAGTTTCATAGTCAATCCAGTAAAATAGTTCTCCTATTATAGGCTTTACTTTTGAAACAAATCTAAATCAGTCAGAAAACTTTAGGAATTAAGACTATTTTACACCCTATATTCCAGAAGACATCCACCTGATTTAGGGTTTTATTCCTCCAAATAAGGCGATTTCAAATAATTTCATAAAACAATCTACATTTTGATATCCTATCTCCCGTAACCACTCACATTGCAATTCAACAGGAGCTAAAATATTTGCGGTTTTATCTGAACGATTATAATATTTTTGATCGACTTCTTCCCATGATAAATTATTGCCTAATTGTTGATGATAGGCATATAAAGAATCTATGAATAATTCATCAAATAACTGCTCACCCCAAGGAGTCGCTGAGGCAATATGTTCTAAATTGAGAAAAATACCTCCGGGTTTGAGTAAATCAAAAATTTCCTGATATAATTCTTTTTTACGTTCATCCGGTTGATGGTGAATGGAAAACCCGGATACAATTGCAGCAAAGGGAGCCTGATTTTGAAGTTGATTAACCCAATCTTTTTGGCTAAAATCTTGTAAAATAAAAGTAAGATTTCCCGAAGACTGATCTACTTTCTCTTGTGCGACTTGAACCATTGTTTCAGAAATATCTAAAAATACTCCTTTTGCTTGAGGATATTCCCTTAAAATAGAGCGTCCTAAAACTCCATCTCCACAGCCTAAATCTAAAAAACTATCGAGATGAGGTTGAGCTTTTTTGAGTATTCTTAATAAAATATCAATTTGTTCCGCCGCTAAGGGAATTGCCCCTCGGACTCCCTCTAAAAAGGCTTGAGAGAGTTCAGCAGTTTTCCAGACTTCATAGGTTTGAGACATGGTGAAAATATCCTAGCTTCAAGGCGTTATTTCCCTTAAATTTATTACAATTTAGCAAAGATCACTAGAGCATACGCACTATAAGAGTTGCGATCGCTTCTGTGCTGCTTCTCGGAAAATTTTTTAACCAGAACTTGACGATTGCCAAAATATTGTCTAATATAGCAATAGTGCAAGGGGCATTACTGGTTTCGACAGGGTAAGGAAAGCTACCAAGTGATGCAGGCCGAGAGTGAGTCACCTCTCGTAAATCCAGGCTCAAACAAAATGTAACTGCGAACAATATCGTTCCTTTTGCTCGTAAATCAGCCGCTGTTGCTGCCTAAACACCTCTTGTAGGTTCGAGCGTCTATCGTTTGACTCCGTTAAGGACAATAGACCAACCCCCAACGGATGCTCTAACTTCGTTCCTCTGGTTGAGAGTTAGCTAAGATTTAACCAGTGCATCCCACCCTTCGGGATAATGAGGGGTTCCCGCCTTGAGGATCAGAAAGGCTAAGTCTGTGAATGAGCAAGGAGTAAATACTTGTTCTGGACATGGGTTCGATTCCCATATGCTCCATTCCCCTACACTCTAAAAAACCACCTTGGTAAATTCCGAGGTGGTTTTTTATTGAGGTTATATTAATTCTGGGTGGAAACGGAAGAAATCGCTTGATTTTGTTGATAACGGATAGCGAGTTCGGACGCATGGGACAGGAATTGACGCACCAAAACTTCCTTCCCGGAGTGGGGAACATGGGAATGATCCCAAAACGGTAACTGGGGTAAAGATACACTGAGTATTAAAGTCATCAGCGCTAGAAGACCATATTGGAAGATAGGTCGGCTGAATCGTCCTTTAGGATTGAAAGACACCATAGGAGTTGAAAACCAATCTAAACAAAAATCTCCCTCTCAGTTGGCACTGCGGGAGATAAATTCAGGGTGCATCTACTTAATAATTGAAGTATAACACATAAAATGAGGGGTGTCACCCCCTATTGTAAAAACCCCTTGTTTTGCAGGAAGTTTGACGGCAATTAACGCTGACAACGGCATTCTGATGGGGTTTCAGAGGTTAAAGAGTCCTGACGCTGTTTAACTAATGTGGCTAAATTGGGCCGTCCTGTTAACTTTAGTCGCCAGTCAGCCCAAATTTCATAGAGTGTATTCATAATGGGGCCAATTAATGGCCAACGAGTGGGTGCATAAATCCAACCGAGCCCCAGAAGTTGATAAATTTGATAAAATACTTCTAAATTTTGGATGATTGTGCCATCGGGAAGTAAGCCGTAAACAACCCCCACTGACTTGAGTACAAGTACAGTGGAGGCTTTGAAAGAAGCCGATAGTTTACCAGCCCAAGTCTTAACTGACTACGTTTTTTGAGTCACGACACCAATAGATGCGAAGCTAG
>NZ_JADEWU010000112.1:0-14630 GCF_015207485.1 Planktothrix mougeotii LEGE 06226 | reverse complement strand
CTCTTCCCCAACTTCCAACTCCCCAGATATTGCACTGAAGGCAAGACCATCATCTGCAAGTAAGGAAAAAGGTAAGGTTTCTGGTTCAGTCGGATATTGCTCACAGGGTTGAATTTCTAAATCGGGTTCCGGTATTGGTTCAGGTTCGGGTTCAGGTTCCGGTTGAGGAAAGGGGTGAATCGTTGAAGGGGGCAGTGTTTCCTCTAGTTTAGGGCGTCTGAAAAAGCGGGTAATTTTTTCTAAGGGGTTGTGTCCCGGCTCAGGAACAGGCTGTGGATGTTCTTCTACAGGGACGCTTTCACTCAAATTGCCAGACGCCTGAAATTGTAATTCTGTGTATTCGAGTTTAACGGTCCAATCCGGTCGTTTGGCACCAATACTCCGCCCCGATAAAAAGATTTTATAGATGGGTTGATTGGGGGGAAGTAAAGCCGTTAACTTAGTGTGGGTTAAAGTTTGTGAAAGGTGAGATGTTACAATTTTTTCATCAGGACTAACAACAGATTCACACAAAATATGTAAATGATTGCCCCGCAAACGGATTTGAACCTGCACATCCGCAAGTCCAATCGCTTGTTCTGCCCATTGGGTTAAAGCTAAACCCTCCACCGTTGAAACGGTTTTGTTGACTTTCAACACGACTCCCTGCCCTTGCCAAACCGTCTTGTTTCGACTACAATTTTGACATAATTCGCCAAAGGTTTGGAATCAAGATACACCAAGCAATCCCCCCAAACAGATCAACCCATGCCTAAAAGTGCGTCCAGCATTACTGTTCCTCAAAACTGGTTATTAAGTTTAGCCACCTCCCCCCTATTAATCACGGTATTAGGAACAAAAGCTCTCCATGAGATGCTACTCAATCTCAGTTCTAATAGTGAAGAAATTTTCCGAGGCACTCGCCTTCCTGTTCTCCATTTTCCCCCATCAGAGGAATAAACCCCCCAACGGTCGAGGAAAGAGAAATCCTGTACTTCTGGCTCCCTACTCTATACTTAGCTGTTGAATAGCCCTCAACCCCCTGTTGATGTCAAGAAATGATTAAATTTACCTTAAAGGGTCATGGATTTGACTGTAATATTCCGTGTTTTGGGAGAAATTAAGCCATACAATAAATTGGATATTCTTGCCACACACCAAACAGACCATTATGAGTTCACTGCTCCAATCCTCCGAACAGGTTCCAAACACGGTCGTTTCATCAAACCCACCCACTACCACGTCGGATTTGTTTTTGCGGAATCGTCTTAAAATTATCGAAGATGTCTGGGAGTCCGTTCTCCGCCAAGAATGCGGTCAACAACTGGTGGACTTGCTCCATCAGTTGGCATCTATGACTTCACCCGAAGGACAAGCCGCAGAGTTTCAAGGATCAGACGTCCTGAAATTAATTGAACAGCTTGATATTAACCAAGCTATTCGCGCTGCGCGAGGGTTTGCATTATATTTTCAACTGATCAATATTGTTGAGCAACATTATGAACAACGGGAACAACAACTAGCTTATTCCCAGGGAAAAGGGAAAGGAAAACTAGCGATTTCCCCGGTTAAATCAATGTCTACTTTTGAATCTCGGAATCAACGGTTTTCCGATGAAGAAGAAAGCCCAATTCCCGGAGCTAATGTCACCAACTACACCGAACAAGATCGGGAGTTAGCAACATTCCATTCTCTGTTTCCCATGCTGCGACAGTTGAATGTTCCCGCTCAAAAAATCCAACGGTTATTAGATCAACTTGATGTTCGTATGGTGTTTACGGCGCACCCCACGGAAATTGTTCGCCATACCATCCGCACCAAACAGCGTCGGATTGCCACTATTTTAGAACAATTAGATCAAGTTGATGAAAGCTTTGACGGATTAAGAAATGAAGAATTAGGAGAATCTTCCATTTTCTCGGAATGGACAGAAGAACTCCATGAAAAATTAACCGAAGAAATTCGGTTATGGTGGCGAACAGACGAACTTCATCAATTTAAACCAACGGTTCTCGATGAGGTAGACTATTCCCTACACTATTTCCAGGAAGTTATATTTGATATCATTCCCCAACTCTATAAGCGTTTAAAACACGCTCTGCACGTTTCTTTCCCCTATCTGAAATTACCTAAATATGACTTCTGTAAATTTGGGTCATGGGTGGGTGCAGACCGAGATGGAAACCCATCGGTAACACCGGAAGTCACCTGGAAAACAGCTTGTTATCAACGTCATGTTGTCCTAGAAAAATATATTGAAGCCGTTAAACGCCTCAGTCGGGTACTCAGTTTATCGTTACATTGGAGTGATGTTCTTCCTGAATTATTGGAATCTTTAGATCGAGATCAAGGTCAATTACCGGACATCTATGATCAAACGGCAATTCGCTATCGTCAAGAACCCTATCGTTTAAAACTATCTTATGTTCAAAAACGATTAGAAAATACTCGCGATCGCAATTGGCAAATGTACAACAATGCTGAGTTGTCTCGCATTCGAGAACGTTTAATTCCTGACCATGAAGCCAGTAAATTGTACCGCTCCGATGAAGATTTCTTAGGGGAATTAAAACTGATTCAACGCAACTTGGAAGAAACGGGGATGACCTGTCAAGAATTAGAAAATCTCATCTGTCAGGTGGAGGTGTTTGGATTTAGTTTAGCTCGGCTGGATATGCGTCAGGAATCTTCTGTTCATTCCAGTGCTCTCAACGAAATTATTAGTTATCTGCAATTGTTACCCCAATCTTACAACGATCTTTGCGAAGCAGAACGATGTCATTGGTTAGCCTCCGAACTCCAAACTCGCCGCCCTTTAATTCCGGCGGAATTACCCTTTTCTGAAAAAACCTGCGAAACTATCAACACCTTTAGAGTCATGCGGGAGTTACAGCAGGAGTTTGGACCCCAAATTTGCCAAACCTATATTATTAGTATGAGCAATGAAGCCAGTGATTTACTGGAAGTGTTGCTATTAGCAAAAGAAGCGGGACTGTATGACCCGGCGACGGGGATAGGAAATGTGATGGTGGTGCCCTTGTTTGAAACGGTAGAAGACCTCAAACGCGCCCCCCGTGTGATGACGACTTTGTTTGAGTTACCGTTATATCGGGCGATGTTAGGGGGAGGTTATGAAAAATATCAACTGGTGCAGAATGATCCTGACCAATCTTTACAAGAGATTATGTTAGGCTATTCCGATAGTAATAAAGACTCAGGTTTTTTAAGTAGTAACTGGGAAATTCATAAAGCCCAAAAAGCCTTACAAAAGGTTTCTGAATCTTATAAAGTCGGTCTTCGCATCTTTCACGGACGGGGGGGCTCTGTCGGTCGAGGTGGTGGCCCAGCTTATAAAGCGGTTTTAGCCCAACCGGGTAAAAGTATTAACGGGCGGATTAAAATTACCGAACAGGGGGAAGTTCTCGCGTCCAAATATTCCCTCTCTCAGTTGGCTTTATTTAATTTGGAAAGTGTGACAACGGCGGCAATTCAAGCTAGTTTGCTCCATAACGGCTTTGATGAAATTGATCCTTGGAATCAAATTATGGAAGAGTTGGCAACCCGCTCTCGCAGCCACTATCGGGGGTTAATTTATGAACAACCTGATTTAGTGGAATTTTTTCATCAAGTCACCCCCATTCAAGAAATTAGCCAACTACAAATTAGTTCCCGTCCCGCCCGCCGCAGTGGCGATAAAAAGAAAGATATTTCGGGTTTACGGGCTATTCCTTGGGTGTTTAGTTGGACACAAAGCCGCTTTTTATTACCCTCTTGGTATGGGGTGGGAACGGCTTTACAGGAATTTATTCACGAAGAACCCCAAGAAAATCTTAAACTGTTGCGGTATTTCTATGTGAAATGGCCGTTTTTTAAAGTGATGATTTCTAAAGTGGAAATGACCTTAGCCAAGGTTGACATCGAAATTGCCCATCACTATGTCCGGGAGTTAAGTCATGCTGATGATAAAGAACGGTTTGAGATTTTATTCCAACAAATTGCAGAGGAATACCATCTGACAACGCAATTAGTTCAACAAATTACAGGACACCAACGACTTTTAGATGATGATCCCGTCTTACAACGTTCCGTGCAGTTACGCAATGCCACTATTATTCCTTTAGGTTTATTGCAAGTTGCCTTATTAAAACGGTTACGTCAACATGGAAAATCCGTCGCTTCCGGTGTCGTTCATTCCCGTTATAGCAAAGGAGAATTACTCCGAGGAGCACTATTAACCATTAACGGAATTGCGGCGGGAATGCGAAATACAGGCTAATTTCAGTTATCAGTTATCAGTTATCAGTTATCAGTTATCAGTTATCAGTTATCAGTTATTAGTTATTAGTTATTAGTTATTAGTTATTAGTTATTAGTTATTAGTTATTAGTTATTAGTTATTAGTTATTAGTAGAGAGTCTATCTTTAATCAAAAAAGAAGAGTAAAAAAATCCCCCAGCATTAATTCCGGGGGATAGGGGGAAAAGACTTGATATTATAAATAACTGGAATCCAAACTTTTTGCTTCTTCTTCGGTTTGGGGTAAATGTAAACCACATTCTTGCTTCAAACCTCGGAAACGAGTATCCCGTTCATTTTCATCCGTTGCCATTAACGGACGACTGGAATGCCAATCTCCAACGGTGGTATATCCGAGATCAAAATAGGGATGGTAAGGTAAATTGTAGGTAGTTAAATATTGATAAATATCCCTAGAATTCCAGGACAGAATCGGATGAACTTTGTAACGTCCCGATTGTTGAGCGACTCGATTTAAGGTTTTCCGATGACTGGTTTGATCTGCCCGTAATCCGGCTAACCAAGCCGTTGCTTTTAATTCCTTTAAAGCTCGTTGCATCGGTTCAACTTTACGAATTTTATCGTAATAATTTAAGGCTTCAACATCATTTTTTTCCCATAATCTCCCCTGTAAGGCTTCCATTCGGGCTGGACTGATGGGAGATTGATAAACTTTTAAATTCAGGTTGAGGCGTTGTGTTAACTCTTCAGCAAAAATATAAGTTTCTGTCGGTAAATAACCGGTATCAACCCAAATAACCGGAATATTAGGAACAACACGAGTCACCAGATGCAGCATCACAGCCGCTTGAATTCCAAAGCTGGTACTCATGACCAAACCCTCCCCAAAGGCTTCGGCCGCCCACTTAACAATCGTAAGGGCATCCGCATCAGCCAATTGCTGATTCACAGCATCTAAATCGAGTTCGAGTGGTTGAATGACTTGAACTGCCTTATGGTCTGAGGATTGATCCCGATGATCACGCTGCTGTTGGGAAGGGGTGTGACCGTTGGCAACGGAAGAAGAAATAGAGCTAAGATTCCCGTTACCATTGGGATCGATCAGATTCAATTGCGGCATAGTTTTCCTAGTTTCCCTTGTTATCGATATTGACTGTAACCGAGGAAGGGCCTTGGGGGTTGGCTTAACACCGGACGAACTGGGTTAGTCGCTTTCTAACCCCTTGCAACACAACTTAAGCTAACCAGACCCTTATAGTTCCGATTTTGTGGGTTCTATGCTAGATTTTACCACAACAACTCAGCCTAAAGTTTTGCCCTCTGGGAGCGACATCTCTCCAATAATACCCCGCAGTTAAAAATTTCAAGATTTAAACAATCAGAAAATAAATAAATAAAGATATAATTATTGTTAGCTTAAATCAATTTGTTGTTGGGCTTTAGTCCCCAGATTTAGAGGATTAAAGCCCAGCAATAAACTGATTTTTTCAGGATCATTAAACAACGGCACTAATCGCTTCTACCGGATAACCAACAGCTTGCCATGCGGCTAAACCTCCGATGATCTCAGCTACTTTTTTAAATCCAACTTCACGCAGTTTCGTAGCTGCTTCAGCCGTTTGTTCATCGCTTTCACCATAAATGTAAATATCACGATTTAGTTCTAAATGTGATAAAATCTGTTCAGCAAGATTCTCAAAGGGCGTATGAATTGCACCTTGAATATGGCAATGATTGAAGCTATTTAAGTCGCGGACATCAATAATCGTTAAAGCGGGTTCACCCCAATCCAGACGGGTTTTGAGGTCATAAACGCGAGATTTTGCGGTTAAGGGAGGAGGTGTAGGAATGAATCGAGAAAACATAATTAAATATCCGTTAGATTTGCTGACAAGAGACATCGAATGTAACAGATTATTGCTTATTTAATTAAGTTTTGTTACCATCCTCTTGACAGATTTGTTCAGATAAATTCCTATTCCTTCTGACTGTTGAATCATAGATGAGGGGATAAGGGGACAAGGGGAAGGGAGGATGAAGGGGAGTGTCCTTGCTCTGTAACAATCAACGGCCAACAGCCAGAACCCTAAATTATCAAGAAATTGGGTTTAAACCCCCTAACTTCTAGTTAGGCTTTTTATTGGGTTGTCAATTAAGATCCGATACTGTTACCATAACGATAACAGGAAAGGTAATAAACCTGTATAAAAACCTAGTTGCCTAACGGTAAATACTGAACCTTGACAATTGAATCTATAGGGTTCTACTGCATAGTTTTAGCTTCTCCCCAGCAGTGGGTAAAAGATTCGTGGGAGCTAGACAACCAGTTTTTGAAACTAATATCATTGTTTCAATTAAAAAAGAACTCGCTGTAATGCGAATAGGGTAGGGCATACCCGAATTTACGCTTGGGGAGAATCCCACCTCTGATCAAGGCACTGCAAGGTACTTTGATGAAGTGGTTTCGACGAACCAAGAATCCTCACGCCTTCAGGCTGAGGAGTGTCAAGCTGGTGTTGCCCATATATGCTCATGATTGATGTATGACTAGCACCCTAACTTCTGTTCCCTTTGTGGATTTGAGTTTTATTCACGATCCCTTGAAACCTGAAATTCAAGCGGCGATCCAGGCTGTAATAGATAAGGGGGACTTTGTTTTAGGTCACGATGTGGCAGAATTTGAAATTGCTTTTGCTCAGGCTTGTGGGGTTCAGTATGGGGTGGGAGTCGCCTGTGGAACAGATGCGATCGCTCTAGGTTTACAAGCCTGCGGAATTCAACCGGGGGATGAAGTTCTAGTTCCGGCCAATACCTTTATTGCCACATTGATAGGAGTCTTACACGCAGGGGCCACTCCCATATTAGTCGATTGTGAACCCCATACGGCTTTAATTGATCTCAATCAAGCCGATAAATTTGTGACTTCAAAAACTAAGGCAATTATTCCAGTTCATCTCTATGGTCAGATGGTTTCTCCCCATCAACTGTTTGCTTTTGCCGCATCCCATAATTTAATTATTTTTGAAGATGCAGCCCAAGCCCATTTAGCAGAGCGGGAAAGTTATTGTGCGGGAAGTGTGGGGTTGGCGGCTGCTTTTAGTTTTTATCCCAGTAAAAATTTAGGGGGGTTTGGGGATGGCGGAATGGTGGTGACGCAAAATGAAACCGTTGCTCGAAATCTGCGGAGTTTACGGAATTATGGGGCTCCGCAAAAATATCTCCACACTGAACGAGGAACGAATAGCCGTCTTGATACGATACAAGCTGCGATTTTAAAAGTCAAGTTACCCCATTTAAATAGTTGGAATCGCGATCGCAATTTTGCTGCGGAAAAGTATGATGCGTCTCTTTTGTTACTCCGAGAAAAAGGGATTATTCCGATTGAAAATCAAGGTGCAGATGGTCATGTTTATCATCTTTATGTGATTCGCGTAACGGAAGATTGTGCCATTAATCGCGATACTTTGCAAAACAAACTGACTGAACAGGGAATACAAGTTGGCATCCATTATCCCATTCCTTGCCATCTCCAACCCGCTTATCAAAATTTAGGCTACAAGGAAGGAGATTTCCCCCAAACTGAAAAACTGAGTCAACAAATTTTATCTTTACCGATGTATCCAGGGTTAACCACAAACCAAATTAATCACGTGCTCACAGTAATCAGTTATCAGTTATCAGTAATCAGTTATCAGTGAAGAGTTAGCAGTCAATGATTTTTGACTGAAAACTATAAGCCATAAACTCCAGGTTAAAAACTGGTACAGACGCGCCATGGCGCGTCTGTACACTGTTAACTGATAACTGATTACTGATTATGCACTTCAACCGTAAACTGACTATCGCTATTGAACAATCTCTGTTAGATTGGGTTATTGTTGTTTTGATGGTGTTGTTGTATGCACCGCTTTTAATTCATTGGTATGATGGCTGGCTTAATAAGAATATTGGGATTGAGCATGAATATTTTAGTCATGGTTTAATTGGTTTGCCCTTTGCCGCTTATATTGTATGGACAAAACGGCATCAGTGGAAACAGTTACCGAATACTAGCCATCCTTTAGGAATGATGCTCATCTTGCTGGCCAGTCTTTTTTATGGGAGTGGTTTAGCCGACTTAGTTAATCTTTCCTTTCCTTTGATGTTAGCAGGACTTTGCCTGCAATTTAAAGGAATACCGGGTTTAAAATTACAGGGAATTGCATTAGTTTTTGTGTTGTTAGCAACGCCTAGTCATTTACCTTTTTTAATCGAACCTTTAGCCTTACCTTTGCAGAAGTTTATTGCTCATGTTGCTGGTTTTATTCTCACGCAGTTTAATTTAGATGTGAGGGTGGAACAGATTTATCTGTTTGTTAATGGTCAAGTTGTGGAGGTTGCTCCCCATTGTGCGGGGTTAAAGATGTTGTTTACTAGCCTTTATGTGGGGTTAATGTTACTGTATTGGACGGGACTTTTAGCATCCAGAAATCTCAGTATTTTTTTCTTATTGAGTGCAGCTTTAATTAGCGTTATTGCTAATATTATTCGGAATACTTTGTTAACCCTATTTCATGGAACGTCCCAAGATGGGTTATTCTCCTGGCTCCATGAAGGGTGGGGTGGAGATTTATATTCAGCCTGTATGCTAGGTTTATTAGTAGTATTAATTAATCGGTTATCAGTGTTCAGTGATCAGTAGAGACGTGCCAATAGCCTTACGGCATGGCTTCGCCCAGGCACGTCTCTACCAGTTATCAGTGCAAGAATTGGCTAATTCCTTAACTGTTAGCTATTAATTCTTAACTCTTAGTTCTTAACTGATGACTGATGACTGATGACTGATGACTGATCACTGTTAACTGTCAACTGTCAACTGATAACTGTTAACTGATAACTGTTAACTGATAACTGTTAACTGATAACTGATTATGCGACTATCTAAAGTTCTGATTGTGATTGTAATGACAGCATTGCTAATTGGCAGCGCACTTCCGGGTTATGTTAACCAGAAATGGTCATGGATTGATATGCCTCAACTCAAAAGTCTGCCCCAACTGCAAACCATTAGAAAAGAAGGTTTGGCCCTTTCAGGATGGCAAACCGTTAAAATTGAGTCGATCCAAATTGGAAATCAACAGTGGTTAAAACAGGAGGTAAAACGGGATGAGCAAACAGCAATTGTGTTGTTATTAACCCAAAATTATTATAAGGATCAACCTCAAGTGGAATGGATGGATTTAACTGGATTTCTAGGGTGGAAAACCGATGAAGAACAACGCTATCGCTTTTCGGTAAAATCCAATTCTGAGGACTTAGATCCCGTTGAAGTTGAAGTCAAATTTTTTAAAGCTTGGACTGCGACTCAAACCTATGCGGTAGCTCAGTGGTACGCTTGGCCCAACGGTGGACATCCAGCGCCGAGTCGTTGGTTTTGGGTAGATCGTTGGGCGCAACTCAGTCAAAATCGAGCTTCCTGGGTAGCCGTTTGTCTTTTGATACCGATTAAACCCCTCGGTAACATCCAAGACGTTTGGCCAGTGGCGACAAGTTTGGGTGAAAGTGTACAAGCTTCTTTTCAGTCATCGGTTATCAGTCATCAGTCATCAGTTAATACCGCAGTACAGACGCGCCATGGCGCGTCTGTACACCCCGCACTCTTGACGCACTCTTGATGCACTCCGCATATGAATCACCATAAAACGTCGGCTTCGGTGTTTCTCTCTAGTCTGTACTCCACGAGTTGGGTCATCTCTTTTATGACGTTATTGTGGGGATTTCCAGTCCAACAACAAGTTTTAGCCCAAACCGTTACCCTTCCAGAAAAATGCGTACTTCCCCAGGAAATACCCAGCCAACCTTATCCAGGGGGACAACTACGACCGCCAGTTTTTCCCCAGCCTACCTGGCCCCAACTCATCCAACTGTTTGAACAAGCCGGAAATCCAATTTTAGATCGCTCTGGGGCTATTCCACCGCCCATTGATAATAGCTTTTTCAAGCGTTTGAGCGAAAACCGAGGCGCAAATTATCGTCTAGGGCCAGGAGATCAATTGTATATTGATGTGTTTATTAATGGTCAACGGTCTAACGATTTAAGTGTTTCCACCACAACCGTTACCCCGGATGGTGCGATTCTATTACCTTTAATTGGGGCGATTCGAGTTCAGGATGCTACCCTAGAACAAGTGCAGTCAACCCTCGTCAATCGTTTAAATTCCTATGTAAAAAATCCCCAAGTCAATCTTTCCTTATTAACTCAGCGTCCTGTACGAGTCACCATCACCGGGGAAGTCGCTAGACCGGGGTTTTATCCATTGGCTAGTCCAGAACTCCCGGTTGCTTTAACGACCGCCCAGGGAACAACAACGGCGGCGGATTTGCGGATGGTTAAGATTCGTCGTGCTTTAGCTAACGGTCAGGTTGTGGAAACTGAAGTGGACTTGCTGACCCCGTTGTTATTGGGGGTAAGACCAGCAGACGTGTTACTCGAAGATGGCGATGTGATTATCGTCCCCTCCCAAGAAGTTCGAGCTTATCAAGGGCCAACCCGAAATATATTAGAAACCTATAGTTTAGCCGCAGCCCCAACAGCCGTCAACGTCACTATTGTTGGCGATGTGACTCGACCGGGATTTTATCAACTTCCCCCCGGAGGTGGACAACTGGCGACGGCGCTTCAAGCTTCCGGGGGAGCGAGAATTACATCGGATTTACGGTCCGTGTTGATTTGTCGAATCACCGTTGATGGTCGTTTAGTCGAAGATATTGTGGATTTGTATACTCCCATTAAGGAAGCAACCGCCTTACCGAATGTGTCCTTACAAAATGGTGATGTGATTATCATTCCCAAACTTAAACCCGATGAGAAGGAAGGTTACGATCAACGTTTGATAGCGACTTCAACCTTAGCCAGCCCTCAAATTCAGGTGAGGATTTTGAGTTATCCCATTAATGCAGTGGGCGCAGTGGTGTTACCCAATGGGAGCAGTTTTATTGACGCCTTGAATTCCGTTCCCTTGAATTTAGCAGACTTACAGGAAATTGCCTTAATTCGTTATGATCCCCAAACCGGAAAACCTACAAGACAACTGTTAAATGGTAAAAACGTATTAGCGGGTGATGCAACCGATAACGTTTTGTTACAAGATAATGACGTGATTGTTGTCAATCGTAACTTAGTAGCGCGGGTGAGTTATATTTTAACTAATTTCACACAACCTTTCCGCGATATTCTGGGATTTCTTCTATTTTTCCAACAGTTACAATCGGGGGTAGAAAATTTGTTTAGTCCCTCTGGTTCTAGTGGTGGTAATAGCACCAGAAAATAGTCTCTACTTGAAGAGGGAACGGGGAACAGGGAACAGGTAGGAAAAATCTTAATTAATTATGAATTACGAAATTGACTGATAACTGATCACTGTTAACTGATCACTGTCAACTGTCAACTGAGTACGGGCGGGGGAACCCCGCCCCTACAACTGATAACTGATAACTGATAACTGATAACTGATTATGACTTTACCCATTATTAAACGATATTTAATCGCCTTTGAACGTTATAAATTAGCAGGCTTTGCCACCTTTGTTGTGGCGCTAGGAATATCAGGAGCCGCTGCAATGTTAATGGAAACTCCTCCCACTCCTCCTTATAAAGCTACGGGTTTAATGATGGGTCAAAGTAGTCCCGTGATTTTTTCTAAGACGGGTGAAATTATTCAACAACAAGGACAACAATTAACTTCGGAAATGTTGCTTCCCAGGACTGTAGTAGAACCCCTTCTCAAGGAGTTTAATATTTCCCCCAATGACTTGAAAAAAAATTTAGCCATTAAACTAGAGCCAGCCGCTCCAGGAGGGAAAGATAGTCCAGGAACTCCGATGAAAATTACAGTTTCTTTTCAAGATTATCAGCGAGAACGAGCCGTGAAGTTTGTTAATACCCTGATGGAAAAGATCCACGAACAAAGCCGGATTATTAATACCCAACAATTAAATAGTATTATTACAGCAATTCAAGACCGATTAAAACCGTCTGAGGCGGAACTCAGAAAAGCAGAAAAAGAACTAGAAAATTATGATAAGCGTGAAGGCGCGACAATTTTAACCTTAGAAAGTGGCTCTTTACCTGGAGCTATTTTAACCAATGAACAGCAGCAAAAGGATATTAAATTACAATTAGAAGCCCTGAACGCTCAACTTGCTAGTGTAGAATCTCAACTCGGTTTAAACGTTGATCAAGCCTTTGTTTCCCAAGCCTTAGCCGCCGATCCAATAATTGCTCAACTCCGGGTTCAATTGTATGAAATTGAATCTCAATTAGCCGTTTTACGCAAAGATTATCGAGATCAACATCCAGTGGTAGCGGACTTGATAAAACGTCAGGAAGCCGCCGAACAACAGTTACAAGAACGGGCGGCTGAAGTGTTAGGAGGTGATGGAATAGCAGCGCCTTTGCGACAAGTTGATCAAATTCGGGTTGACTCCTCCCTCGACCCCACCCGTCAACAACTCGCTCAAAACTTGATAGCCCTTAAAACACAAAAAGAAACCCTAGAACAACAATTAAAAGCCACTATTAAAACTGGAGAAGATTTAAAGCAAAATTATGCTACAATTCCCAATAAACAAATGGAAAAACAACGGCTAGAACAGCAGGTGGCTTATAAAAAAGCGTTGTATGATCAAATGCAAGCTAAATTAGTAGATGCTCAAGCAGCTGAAGCCGAAACAACCAGTAGTTTAGCGATCGCCAAAGAAGCAGAAGCTCCCGACGTGGAAACCCCCAAAGGGACGAGTATGGCCTTAATTTTAGCAATGGGCGGACTTGGCGGTGTTCTAGGGGGTGCAGTGATTATTTTTGTCCTAGGAATGCTCAGTGGAAAATTCTATACTTGGGAAGAGATTCAGGGAGCATTTAAGGAGCGTGAGGTTCCCCTTTTAGGTGTGGTTCCAACGGTGTTTTTATATTCAGAAGAAGATCGTTTACCGTTACTATTGAAACCTCATTCTGCTTATCTGGAATTTTATGAAAAAATTCGCAGTAACCTACAACAAGTAGGGAATAAATCTCCCAAGGTTATTTTAATTACCAGCGTCGGAAGTTGCGAAGGAAAAACATTAACT
Organism: Planktothrix mougeotii LEGE 06226; assembly: GCF_015207485.1. Classification (NCBI taxonomy): domain Bacteria; kingdom Bacillati; phylum Cyanobacteriota; class Cyanophyceae; order Oscillatoriales; family Microcoleaceae; genus Planktothrix; species Planktothrix mougeotii. Next base: position 1,289 of record NZ_JADEWU010000112.1, on the reverse strand, counting down.
GCTTATAATTTAGCGATCGCATCCGCTCGGAGTGGTAAACGCACCTTATTAATTGAAGCCGACTTCCGCTCCGTTTCTAAAAGTTCAAACTCCCTAGGATTAGCCCTTGATCCTCAAAGTTCCGTTGAACCCTTACAATATTATGGAGACTTATATCGTTGTATTCATCTTGTTCCCAATGTCAGTAACTTGTCAGTGATTCCCAGTCCAGGGCCAGTACGTCAACCTTCAACGATTCTCGAATCCAGTGAATTTCGACGGGTTTTGGAAGAAGTGCGCCATCGATTTGATTATGTAGTCATTGATAGTCCTTGTTTTAATAGTAGTAATGACGTTTTAACTTTGGAGCCTTACACCGATGGTATGGTGATGGTCGCTCGTCCTATTTATACAAGTTCGGGGTTGTTGGGGGAAGTGACGGATAAGTTAATGGATACCGAGGATGGAGAAACCAAAAAATATCGTCCGCGACTATTGGGGGCTATTGTCAATGGGGCTGATATTTATATTGACGACTCCGACGAACCCGAACAAACAACCAAAGACGAACCCCCCGTCCGGGCACTGACCGCGACACGGATATAGGGTGTACTCTTTGAAGGGTGGAGGGAAGCACCCAAGGTTGAATGTCCGGCACGTCTGGTAGAGGGAGGCACCAATAGCCTTACAGCATAGCGACCCCCAGGCGCGTCTCCACCTTAGCGACGTTGTGTTGGTAGAGACGTGCCATGGCGCGTCTCTACAGGTGGGGTTTGAAGGTTGAGATCAGTATAGGACGGTTGGGTGAGAATTGAAGTGTTATAGGGATTGATCAGATCGGGAGTCCGAATAATCGGATCATTGCTGACTTGGCGCAACATAGCTTCCCGATAGACTTGATTCACGAGTCTGGCATCATTAGTCATGACGGTTTCAGGGAAACCATTGATACCATTAGGCCAAGGGAAACTAATCCCCAAATAAGTAGACATCTGACCCAGCAAGGATTTGTTCTTAAACACATCTCCAGAAGTTCTGGAGGCGGCGCGCATAAAATCTTCCGCAAAGGGTTGATAGGTGGTGGGATAATCATTAAACATCGGTTCTGCTTTCACCGTCGAGGCAAACACCGTTGATGCGATCGCCCCAAAAACAGCGTAGCTTAAGGATTTCAATGGTTTAGTCATAAAAGTAGGATGGGAGTGTGGAAACTCAGCGTCTTCAGACCTGAGAGGAAACACGACTCAGGGGAATTTATTCCCCGTGAATATTGGATTGGGAACCGACAAAAATTGTTGTATTTGCCGATT
>NZ_JADEWU010000111.1:0-15599 GCF_015207485.1 Planktothrix mougeotii LEGE 06226 | reverse complement strand
CCTAATCCCCTTGTCCTTAAGAACTCGGAGACAGCAACTCAACCGCATCTCGTCCATCCAGGTCTTCTAAATAAACTTTCACCTGTTCTTCTTTAGCGGTGGGGAGTATTTTTCCAATAAAATCGGGGTGAATGGGAAGTTGACGATGACCTCGATCTACAAGAACAGCTAACCCAATGGTTTCAGGACGACCATAATCAATCACGGCGTTAAGGGCGGCGCGAATGGTTCTCCCTTTATAAATGACATCATCCACTAAAACAACGGTTTTCCCCGTCAAGTCAAAGGGAATGGTGGTTTTTTCAGGGGTTCGCATTCCGACTTGATCCAAATCATCTCGATAAAACGTAATATCTAACGCACCCACAGAAACCGAAACCTGTTCTAAGACCTCAATTTGGTGAGCTAAAAGTTTTGCTAAGGGAACCCCCTTGGTATAGATTCCCAATAAAACTAAATTTTCTAAATCCCCATATTTTTCTACAATTTGGGAAGCCATTCGGTTGAGGGTTCGCCGGAGTTCAGTCGCCGATAGAATTTCAACAATTTTTGTCATATTGGATTAAAGATTAACAATCTTGAGTTTTTTAAAGATATTCGGGATTAGTTTCCCAGGCGCCAAAGGATAAATCCCCCTGCAAATAATCCTAACGCGATTAAAAAACTATATCGAGTCAGTTGTAATGCGTGTTCAATTGTGGTAGATGTAATCGGTTGTTGGGGATCTCCCAATAAAGGTTTGTGTTTGATTACCCCTCCATAGGAATTTTCTCCTCCGAGTTGTACGCCTAAAGCGGCAGCATAAGCGCATTCACTCCATCCAGCATTGGGACTCGGATCAAAAACAGCATCTCGTTGACAAATGTTTAAAACAGATTTAGGTTTTCCTGATAAGATAGCAATTGTGATAACCGTTAATCGACAGGGAAGCCACGTTAAAACATCTTCTAATTTGGCACTAAACCATCCGATATCCTTGTAAGGTGCTTCTCGATAACCCACCATAGAATCGAGGGTACTGGCGGCTTTGTAGGCAAAAGCAAGAGGGACACTACCCACAACGGGAAATAGTGCACCAATTAGGGCATAAAATAAAGGGGCCATGACTCCATCGGTGGCATTTTCTGTGACCGTTTCCAAAACGGCTCTAAGGATTTCTGGCTCGGATAGGCTTTCCGTATCTCGACCCACATAACAACTTAATCGTTGACGAGCCGTGACTAAATCTTTTTGATCAATCCAGTACAGAACATCCTCGGCGGCATCCCTTAAACTTCGACCCGCAAAACAACTGGCCAAGAGGATACTTTCTACTGCAATGCTCAAAATAGGATTCCAAGGAAATTGAACGACTAATGCTTGCACACTATATCCAATTAAAGCCGCTGTTAAGGCACTCCCTAAGACGACAATCAGGGTGAGGAATACCCCTGCAACTCGAAGGATTATGGGTTGGTTTAAGTGTTTAAAGAAAAATTGCGTATAGTGAGTAATTACCCAGCCCATCCCCTGCACTGGATGAAACCAACTTTGGGGATCTCCAATGAGATAATCTAATCCAGCAGCAATGAATAAAATGATCAGGGAATTAAAATCCGTCATGGACAAAGGATAAATTGAAAAGGACACTGGATGTTGGAGGAAGATTCTCGGATTCAAAATTCTCTAAACCACAAAACTTGTTTCTTCCCCTTGTGCAGCTTGCCAACTGCGAGCATCATAATAGAGATCTTCGAGGGAAATCCCATAGAGAGCCTCTTTCAGCTTTTGGTGTAAGCGATTCCACAGGGTAAAAGTTACCCAATCTTCTGCTTGTTCAACATCCGCTTGATGGCGGGGTAAAGGTTCAATGGTTTCTCCTACTGCTTCTAAGATCTGTCCTAGGGAGATTTGGGCTGGAGATTTTGCCAATTGATAGCCTCCTTGAGCGCCTCGAACTGATTCAACTAACCCCGATCGTCGCATCTCAATTAAGAGTTTTTCCAGATAGGGTGCAGGAATATTTTGGCGCTGTGCGATCGCGTTTACAGAAGTCGGCCCGATCCCCCGTTGTAAGGATAGATCGAGTAAGGCTTTAACGCTATAGTGTCCCCGTGTAGTTAACTTCATCCTCGGTAATAAAATAAATAACTTTGCAATTGAGTTTTAAAGGGTAAAGATGGTCTTGACAGATTCTACCAAGTTGAGCATACCTAAAAGGAATTCGCGACAACTCACAGGAAAATGGCAGTAATAACCCCCTCCCAAGAGTTTAGTCTGGAGTTGATAACTTCTCATCAGTCTGGACAGGTAAGTTTTCTGTTGAAAGGGGGGTTGGACTTGATGCGATGGAGATCGATACTATTGCTGACAAGCTGATAGCTGAAGGTGATGGTCAGGTGTTGGATGTCCCACCCTTCCACTCAACTCCTTGATCTCGATTAGATCTGTTAAAAAATTTAAGAAACAGGTGAACAATTTCGTTAATTAGTGTAATATAGTTTCTCAAGTAGCGATCTAGCTAAACCCTCTGGGTGACTGAACAGCCATTCCAGAAAAAAGTCAAGACCTTTTGTAAAATATTTACAGGAAGAGTTAATGGTTAAAAAGAAAAGTTCTGATCCTCAACCTCAGCCTCTGACCGGAGAAGCTTTACTCGATAAAGTCAAAGGACTTGAACATCTGAGCAAAGAAGAGAAAGCTAGAGAATGTGGTTACTACACCCTGACTAAAAACAATGTTGAGCGCGTCAACATGATGAAATTCCTGAATGCTCTGATTGATGCAGAGGGAATTGAGTTAGATGGCAAACAACAAGGAAATGGACGGGGTGGACGCTCCGCTAGTTATCGGATTAGTGTTCAGTCAAATGGTAACTTGTTAATTGGTGCGGCTTATACAAAACAAATGGATTTGAATCCTGGTGATGAATTTGAAATTTCTCTAGGACGTAAGCATATTCACCTCAAACAAGTTGAAGCGGGAGACGAAGAAGAAGAATCATAGGATTATCGTCTTCTATTTAATCCTCAGACTGAATTTAATCACTGTTGTACGCTGTTTTAACGTACAAATCCTTTAGACTGGCAATGGCTCTTTTTAAGTCGCTGCCAGCTATTGTTATATTTATTAATTGGAATAAGTTGCCTGTTTTGTTTGATCGCTTCCTAGATTGGTATTAGCCAGCTTTTGATACCTGCTTTTTTATCCTAGCTCAGATGAATGAGCAGGAAGCGGATCAACGTCAAACGGGATTGTTATGTGGCAACACTTCCCAATAACTTGCGAAAGACAATTTGATCCACACCATCTGTGTCCCATCAGTCATTCGTTCTGGCGCAACGTAGGTAACACCCACTGGCTTATTATCGTAGTCAGTAAACCATATATTTTGGGTTTTCATTCCCCTTTCAAACGCCAATTTACTCGTTATGCAATGGGTTAAATTTAGATTCAAAAGAAAGATTTTTACCTGCCAAGTTAAGATGCTTTATTGATTTTCTCTCTTGATGAATTTGCAACTCTATTAAGTTAGTGTAATTGATGTCAATTGGCACAGACAGCCAGCTATTCTCATATCAATCGTAGGGTGCGTAAGCAACGCGCACGCACAAAATCTTCCAACTTAATCACTTATCCTAACTCTGAGTCTCCATTTTTTTATCAAAAAGCTCTGACGTGACATCGCACCAGAAATCAAAGACCCCATTGAGAGTTGACATTGCCTCTCCAAACACCTCGATATTGATGGTGCTTGTCTCTTTCAGATGTTGGTCGCCACGGCGGGATGTGGCAAATCGAAAGGCCTCTCCATTTGGATCAATTGGTGTATAACTATACATTATACAGAAACTTTCCTCATAACATATCTGATCGGAACAATATACGGAAAACTTCTGCATCAAACTCCTGAAATTGTATGTCCTAACCACTAAAGCGGTTGCTATAATTCTGGATTGATGTCGATAATCCTATGGGGATAATTTGTTGTTGCGCTTGAACCCATGTTAAAGAGTCCTGAAGGGCTCACTACGATTCAATCACCTTACCTCTAAACACAACATAGTTATAGATATTATAAAACAACATAATGGGAATTAGAAAACCAATAAAAGTGATCATGAACACTAAAGCACTAGGGGAAGCAGCAGCTTGATAAATGGTGATCGAAGGAGGAATAATATAGGGAAAAACGATTAACCCTAAGCCGATAAACGTGATCAAAAAGATTAAAATTGTCCAAATAAAAGGTGTTGTTTCCTCCCGTTGTTTCAGACTTCTTAATAGCAACCCCACAAAAAGAAGACCCAAAATCGGAATCAACGCAAACACATAAATTTCTGGCTCATGAAACAACTTAATTCGGATATTCTCAGAAACAAAAGGGGTCGAAATCGTAATTAAAATTGCACCCGCTAATGTTGTTAAAGCAGCCAGTTTAGCGGTGCGATAATGGATGATTTGCAACTCTCCCTCAGTCTTCATGATTAAATAAGTAGAGCCAATTAAAACATAACCTTGAATTAAAGTTAGCGCCACCAATAGCGATCGCCAATCTAACCAATCCCACATTCCTCCAGTAAAATGTCCAAGCTCATCTACTGCAATCCCTTGTAAAACTCCTCCTAATGCAAATCCCTGAGAAAGTGCAGCCAAAAAACTTCCCGCTCCAAAAGCAAAATTCCAGAGTAATTTGTTGTCTGCGTGTTCTCGAAACTCAAAAGCCACCGCCCGAAAAATCAATCCAAAAATCATGCCAAAAATGGGAATATAAAGAGCATTTAGGATAGTAGCATAAGCTAAAGGAAACGCCCCAAATAAAGCCCCTCCCATTAACACTAACCAAGTTTCATTGGCATCCCAAACATTGCCCAAACTGGTCATCAAAATACTGCGACGTTGTTCATCAGAACTGGTGAGAGATAAAATTCCTACCCCTAAATCAAATCCATCTAACATCACATATAAAAGTAGAAAAAGGGCTAGAATTACAAACCAAACCTGATCCAAAAAATGCGTTAAACTCTCCATAATTCTCCTATTGTTGAGTTTCTAAAGGGCGACTATCAGGGATATGGGTCGCTGGAGTTGTCTCTAATGCCTGTTTTTCTTCCCCAGGAATTGAGAGTTGTAAATTCGGCCCTTGGCGAATAATTTTACTGCCAAAATAGAGGGCAGAAATCAATAAAATTGTGTAAATTGTTGTAAATACTAATAACGAGCTTAAAACCTCTCCTGGCGGTAAATGAGACGCTGCATCAACGGTGCGAACTTGTCCATAAACTGTCCAGGGTTGTCGTCCCACACAACGCACAATCCAACCGGATTCAACTGCAATATATCCCAAAGGAGCGGCAAACAACCAAGCGCGTAATAACCAACGTTGTTGAGAAATTTCTGAAGCTGATAATTTTCCTCGCCACCATTGAAATACAGTGACTAGCATTAAACCTGCTAAAAAGAAACCAATTCCACTCATAACCCGAAAGGCATAATAAATCAATCCCACCATCCGAGGACGGTCTTCGGGTTTCCAAGCTTTTAATCCTAAAACGGGTTCAGAGAGTTGTTTTTTAAACTCTAATACATATCCTAAACCGTTGGGGATTGACAATTCCCAATCATTTTTTTGGGCTTTTTCATTCGGGAAGGCTAACAGCGTCCAATCAGCAGTTTCTCCGGCGGGAGTCGTTTCCCATTTGGCTTCTATTGCTGCTAATTTAGTCGGTTGATAATGATAGACTTGTTCAGCACTTAAATGCCCAATATAAATTTGTAGGGGAGTTACCGCAATCGTCGCCGCTAAGACAATTTTGAAAGACTTAGCAAAAAAAGCAGGATGACGTTGATTCAGAATATACCAAGCACTAATTCCACCAATTACAAATAGGGAAGTTTCTAGGGTGGCGAAAAACATATGGAGAAAACTTTTCGCCATAAACGGATTTAGAATGGCTTGAAAGTAGTCATGAACGATAAATTTTCCATTAATTAATTCTGTCCCCGATGGTGTTTGTAACCAGGAATTGGCGGTTAAAATCCAGAAGGTAGAAAGATTCGCCCCAAATGCGACCATGATAGTTGCTAGGTAATGAATCCGGGGATTAACTCGCTCCCAGCCAAACAACATAATTCCTAAAAATCCGGCTTCTAACATGAAAGCCATTGAGCCTTCAAAGCCTAAAATACTGCCAAAAAAATCTCCGACGGCTTCTGAAAAGGGCGCCCAGTTTGTACCAAATTGGAATTCCATTGGTAAACCGGATGCTACACCAATTCCAAAGTTAAGAACATAGAGTTTTGACCAAAATCTAGCATGATAATAATAGTCTCGATTGCGAGTTTTTAGCCACAATCCTTCGACAATCACTAAATAAATTGCCATTCCTGTTGTGATCACAGGCCATAGCATATGAAAAATTGCAGTCAAGGCAAATTGAATCCGTGATAAAACCACAGTATCGGACAAAAATTCCATGTTTATCTCTATCAGTTCATCGATGAGTAATTTAACTTGATTCGAGTTTTTAAACTTAGTTTCACTGGAATTTCTTAATGTTTCATAATTTGACAAAACGTCAAATAATTTTGATAAAAAAATAACTTAACCCTAACACATTTAGCAACGATTTTGCTATTGATCATACGGCTTTTTTTGTACGTCCTGAGTTAAGATTCAATAGCATCATCGGATGGTGGATGCCAACCGCCATGAATCCAAAGACGACGTGCTTTAACAATTGCCCCCTCATTATGCTCTTGGTCGTTCAAATCTAAGCGATCACACGTTGCACGTCCAATTGAAGTCTTGCCTCGAATCACCAGACCGCCCTTCTCCCAAACAAAATGCTCATTCCACTGATCCAGTCGTGGGTTAAACAAATGAGTAGAAACTTGAGATTCTGGGTCAGTTCCTTCTGTAAAGTTGTAACGGTAGCTATTACATCGCTGACAAGCCAAAGCCAAATTTTCAAATGTATTTGCGCCTCCACGCGATCGCGGCTGGATGTGATCAATTTCAAATCTGGCTGCACTGGCTTCTTCGGAAGAGTGACAGTATTCACACAAATACTTAGCCCGTTCTCGAACCTGTTGCCGAATCTTTTTTGAAATCGCCATACCTACATAGACTCAGCAATAATTTTTGCATTGAGGAGCGTGAAAATTCGGTCGAGTTCCAAAATTCCAGTCAACTCTACTGCTTCATCGCTTGTCAACTGCGACTCTCGCTGTTTCTCGTTCAGACTCTCTAGTCGCTCTTGCAGATCTTCGCTAAATTTGAATAAGAACAATCCTCGAACTGGCTTGATTTGAATTCCAGCATCAATAAAAGAGGAGGGTTGAATCATCAGTTGTGCATTCATTATTCACCTCAAAGACTATGTTATCAAGTGGAACGGTTTCACCTTCCGCTATCTGTTGACGCACCATTGCTGCCATCTGATCCCATTGATTGTCTGTCGTGACAGCGAAACGATTTTCCCATTTTTGCTCGTCTTGCAATTCTGCCAAAAATCGAGCCGCGATCGCATCCTGCTGATCGGGTGGAAGTTTTTCAATTTGAGCAATCGCTTGTCGAAGTAGTTCAGTCATAGCTTAACAACGGTAAACACTCACTACTCTGCGTCTTTATTGTAACCAAAGTCTTGATGAAGTGTTGCCGAGAGATTAATTGAAATGGGTGTACCGACTTCTGATATTATTCTGGGTTTTTATTCCCCTGTCAATCGCCAATTTAGTCGTTATGGAATGGGTTAAATTTAGATTCAAAAGGAAGATTTTTACCTGCCAAGTTAAGATGCTTTATTGATTTTCTCTCTTGATGAACTTGCAACTCCATTAAGTTAGTGTAGTTTAGGATAGGAGATAACCTTAGAAGTCAGTGGCGACAGGCAACTTTGGTAACTTCACCAACGCTTTTTTTTGTCCATCCGATGCCGTGAAGTGTTAGCCTCCAATTTCTTTCCATTCCTGAAATTGTCCTGGTACCTTATCAGCAATAGCGTAATGCTTAATTTTTTCACCTTGAAAAGAGTGAATATCTAACGGTTTAGCTGCGTAGATATTATGAAAGACACATATTAATAATTGCTGATCTAATCCACTGTAAAGAGCAGCGACTGCGCTGATAGAAGTATTGCTACTTTGAGTCATTTTGCGCTTAGTACCAAAACCCCGATCTTTTACACTTGTTCCAGATATATGCGAAGCAACACTAAAGTCAATTTTTTCCATTCCATACATTGCTGTTTTAATTTCGTAAGGATCTGTTCCTCTTCTACTAATCGGCACGTTGTTGTATAAAACGACCATGCTAGGGACAGAACCAGCACCACGAGATTTAAGCTGTTTAGCAGCAGATTGAATCTTCAACCTTACCTTGGCACCAGGTTCTCCTCCAAAGGCATCTGTCCACCCCCTATCCTCCAACTGCTTCTGAAGCTTAAGCTCCTCCGAATTTGGATCAAATTGCTTGACTTCAACCAAAACTTTTCCCAAGGATGTTTCTATCTCATAATCAGGTTCTTTTTTTCCAGGAATTATAGAGACTTCAATTCGAGATAATTGAATTTTATTTTCCTTGCAAAATCTTTCAAAAAGTTTCTCTGAGATCGTTTGTTCACTCATATCTGAAGAATCTTATAGTTTTTAAGCAAGATACATCTGGTAGTTAACGTTCCGGTTGAGTGGCTGTCAACAACCTTTGCAACATCATCAAGATCTTTCATTCGAGCTTGAGCTTGCAAATCAGAGTCATTCGTTGTCATCGTTATAGAAGGGATGATGCGAAAGTAGCCAATGGCTCTTTACTCTACATCAAAGAGGTTAAGTTGCAATTCTGTGCGTGAATCAACACCAGAGATGAGGATGGCACTCCTCGCATCAAATCGTTCGCTTAATTCTCGAAGTGCTTGAGGGGTAGCACTTTGAATAGATCGATCTCCAATGAAACACTCAAAATGTTCCTTGTAAAATTGTCTCATTGTTCGGTTGGTTAGCTCATGAGGATTACAGTTTCTCGCTCCAACCACTTCTATTGCCGGAATTACCGTAATCCCCGACTGTTGGGAATACAAGAAAACATAAGATGCAGGAGAATGCTTGAGCATTTTTTCGCATTGCTCGCGCATCTTTTCAAAATTTCTACTACTAAAGTTCTCGCTTGGCTCAATTAATTTTGACTGTGCCAAAAATCCCTTCTTGACTTGGTATCCTTGAAGATCAATTTCTAGCGCAGCAAGAAAGTCTGCTCCATAATTATTTTCTTGGCTTCCACGTCCTCTATCCGCTAGTGTTTTGGCACGCCATCTTACCCCAGCAATTGTTTGATGATTTAGGAGATATTGCATAACTCCTAAAAGACGGTCTGTGACAGCAGGTTCCTGTTCAATTCTTTCACTGATCAAGTCTTCTAATGTTTCTTTCTCTGCCTCACTGATTTTGGCTAGTAATCGGTTGACAAGTTTTTGATTGTTAAACACAAAGGATGCAATTAATAAAAGACTGTGTTATCTGGGATGGACTTTTTTGAATCGCAAGCTGGGATAACTTGGATCTTGCTTGAATTGCCGATATGCCTTACGGGTTTGTTCCTGAACCGGCTCTGGTAGAGTGGCAAACATTTTACGAAATTGAGTGGTTGTACGAGATTTCACAATGTTTCTGGATCTAACTCTTGCGTTTTGCCTGCATGGTATTCAGCCATCGCCTCGGCTGCAAGTTTAGCTAACAGATCTGGGGAACGAGTAAATGACTCATCCCAGCGACGCTCATCTTCAAGTTCTTCTAGGATCATGGTTGCGATCGCATCTTGCTGACTAGAAGGTAAGGTTTTTAATCGGGCGATTACACATTCAAGTAGCTCAGTCATATTTGATATTTAACATTGATGTCAATTATAATCCGTTGTTGCGCTTGAGTGCATCCTAAAGAGCCCTGAAGAACTCACAACTTAAGGTATTGAAACCGTTTAATAATTGTTCAATAATTGTTTTTGACCGTCTTCGCCGATCGGCTCAAACTACATACGTTTCAGGAATTCATCGTACTCATCATGTGTGCCAATCCAGTACCAGTAGATATGGTCGGATTCCAACAAACCCAGAACACGGTAGTTAATGCTGACACGAGCAGAATAAATTGGTTGCTTCTGACTGACTCGTTTGAACTGAAGACTTGGATGATAAGGGTCTTCCTGCCAAAGAGCGTAGGCTTTAGCGGCTTGTTCCTGAACTGATATAGGAAGCTCGTTCAAACGCTTGCGAAATGACTTTGTGACACTTGATTTCATTTTTGTCTAGGAAAAATTTTATCAAGTGGAACGGTTTCACCTGCCGCTATCTCCTGATGCACCATTGCCGCCATCTGATCCCATTGATCGTCTGTCGTGGTAGCGAAACGATTTTCCCATTTTTGCTCGTCTTGCAATTCTGCCAAAAATCGAGCAGCGATCGCATCCTGCTGATCGGGTGGAAGTTTTTTAATTTGAGCAATCGCTTGTCGAAGTAGTTCAGTCATAGCTTAACAACGGTAAACACTCACTACTATGCGTCTTTATTGTAACCGTTGTTGCGATTTAGCGCATCCTAAAGAGCCCTGAAGGGCTCACTACTAGGGTATGGGAACTGTTCTTAATAACTGTTCAATAATTGTTTTTGACCGTCTTCCTCCGGCTGGAATTAAACGATGGGATAAGACATGGGGAGCCAAGTATTTCACATCATCTGGTGTGCCATAATCTCTTCCTAATAAAAACGCTAAAGCTTGAGTGGCTCGATGTAAAGCAATGGTGCCACGAGGACTTACCCCTAATGTGATTTCTTCTGATTCTCTTGTGGCTCTAACTAAATTCAGAATATACTGTTGTAACGAGGTTTCTATCTTAACTTGATGACACCAATTTTGCAGTTCTAACACCTCATCCTGAGAAATACAAGGTTCTAAATCATCCACCGTTATCCCATCCGATAAGCGTTGTAACATTTGCAATTCTTCGGCTTCGCTGGGATATCCTAACGTTAAGGATAATAAAAATCGATCCATTTGGGCTTCCGGTAAGGGAAACGTCCCTTGATATTCAATGGGGTTTTGAGTTGCTATCACAAAAAACGGTTTCGGAACAAACCGAGACACCCCATCAACGGTGACTTGTCGTTCTTCCATGACTTCTAATAACGCGGACTGAGTTCGAGGCGTCGCTCGGTTAATTTCATCGGTTAATAAAATATTAGTAAAAATTGGCCCTGGAAGAAACTCAAATTCTCCCGTGCGGGGGTTCCAAATATTGGTTCCGGTGATATCTGTAGGTAATAAATCCGGTGTACATTGAATGCGTTGAAATTGTCCCGCAATGGAACGCGCGAGGGATTTTGCGAGTAAGGTTTTTCCCACACCGGGTACATCTTCTAATAACGCATGACCCCCCGCTAATAGGGCGACTAACGTTAACCGAATAGCATCTTCTTTTCCAACAATTGTCCGGCTTAAATTGTGTTTTAGATGTTCAATTCTTTGTTTCATGGGATATTTTTATTGATAGGAAGACAAAATGCAATGGTGTCAATTATAATCCTGGGTGAAAGAGAGAGAGACGCGCCGGGGCTCGTCTCTACGTTGGGTCTAGTATCTCCTTGGCTTGTAAACAATCCGCCTTAATTTGAGTTTTAAGCTCATCTAAACAGGCAAATTTCTGTTCCGGTCGCAAGAATTCTTCTAGGCTAACCTTTAAGGTTTTTCCATATAAATCTCCTGACCAATTTAATAAATGAACCTCGACAGTGACGCTTTGACCTGCGACGGTTGGACGACAGCCAATATTCATCACCGCCGGATGATTTACCAACCCCAAATTAGCATTATTTTCTGTTTCTGAGACTTTCACCGCATAAACCCCATAGCTCGGTAAAAACTTTTCCGGGGGGATGTGTAAATTAGCGGTAGGAAACCCAATTGTTCGTCCTAACTGTTGACCTTGAACCACTGCACCGACTAAATGATAGGATCTTCCTAATAATTGATTGGCGCGACGAATTACACCCTTTTCTAAAGACGTGCGAATTTCTGAACTGCTAATCCGTTCGCCATTTTCACATAAATATAAAGGAACTGTTTTAACTTTAATTCCGTGATGTCCGGCAATTTTTTCTAAATCCTTCACTGTTCCCGTTCGCTTGTTTCCAAAGCGGAAATCAAATCCTACACTAATACAACGAGGTTGCAATTTTTGAATTAAAATTCTTTCAACAAATTCCCTCGGACTTAAGGTTGCCATTTGTTCATCAAACGGTAACAACACCCATTGTTCTACCCCCATTTTTTTTAACCATTCCGCTTTTTCATCTAAGGGGGTGAGTAACTTTTTGGGTTGACCTGTAAAAAATTCTTGAGGATGGGGATGAAACGTGACCACTGTACTATAACAGGGTTGATCTGCTCCTAAATTGTTATCCAATAGCCCTCTATCCCACGTCAACAGGGTGACGGGGTTCGCTAAAAGCATCTCTGTCCGTTGTCGGGAATCTAAAGGTGAGTGTCGCTTTAAAATCGGCTGAATCACCTGTTGATGGCCACGATGTAAGCCATCAAAGTTTCCCAAAGCAATGGCAGTGGGCGTTAATACGGTATCAAGCGATGATGTTATCCACACGCTTCACATTTTGACATAATTTGGATTTCTGCGATCGCCCGGATTAAAAAATATGGTGAAACCCTTACAAATTTCGGCTAACGGCTTGTACTTGTGTCGGATTGATGACATTCAAGGGAGAACTTAACTGAATCGATAATCCTTCCCGTGCGATTAAACTATTGGGGAACTGTTCGGCGACTTGTTCACCAATTTTATCCATAAAATCATCATTATGAAGCGGGTCATGATGAAAAATGACTAACCGTTTTACCTTGGCAGCTTTAGCGATTTTAACAGCTTCTTGCCAAGTGGAATGTCCCCAACCTACCTTACTGGTTTTTTCGGCATGATATTCTTCATCCGTGTAGGTAGCATCGTAAATTAAAACATCAGCATTTCGGGCTAAAAATAACACATTTTCATCTAAGTGATCGGGAAAATGTTCTGTATCCGACACATAAGCCGCTGAATAGTTTCGCCAGTTCACTCGATACCCCACCGCCTCACCGGGATGGTTTAATAACGCTGTTTCTACAGTAATTTCATCATTAATATGAATCGAATTACCCACCGAAATATCGACAAACTTTAAGTCGGCTCCCATAATTTGTAACGGAACGGGAAAATTAGGATGGAGCATTTGATCATTTAAACGATGCTGCACCGTTGAACCATCGGGAGCAATTGTACCATAGATATAAAACGTATTAATTTTAATAAAAGCCGGAACAAAAAAGGGAAATCCTTGGATATGATCCCAATGATAATGAGTAAAAAATAAATGGGCAGTAACGGGCATTTGAGCGAGGAGGGATTGTCCTAGGACTCGTAACCCCGTACCTCCATCAAAAATCAATCGTTCCGTACCCACTCGCATTTCGATACAGGGCGTATTTCCGCCATAGCGCACGGTCTCCGAACCCGGACACGCGATGCTCCCTCTTACTCCCCAAAAATGAACCGTGAATTGGTTTTGTAGATTAGACATAGGTGTTATTACTCGTTGGAGTTAGACGGTTGAGTGGGTTAAGTTGATTCGGATTAAGTTTTGGTGGAAAAAACTTAATTGAAAGCCTCAAAGTTAAGATCCATCCTATCTTAACCGAAGTTGATCTTGTATCAATCCGAAATGATGCGACAGAATGACATAAACTATCGTTAATACCACTCTAATTTTAGATCAAATTTGAGATCACATAATACAATACTTTGGTTTGGATGTTCAGTATGGATAAAGTCAGTAAAACTCTTGATCATCTTCAGCTAATTCGGATTAGCCTATCAACTCAGAGTCAACACGTCCTGCATCAAGTCCAAAGGCTATTATATTCTAGGAATCGGACGGTTATTCCGTCTGAGCATTTTTCCCTGACACCCCCCTTGCAATTCACTCGTCTTGTTAAACCTTGGAAGCGGTTAGGCCAACGTCGGTCTGAACGGTTGAAAACTTGGTTATTCCTGCTAATAGGTTTCGGGATTTGGGGATGGTGGAATAGTAAACTTTTATTTTCAACGGCTTTGGCTGTGGGGGTAATGGCTTGGGTTTACCATCTGCGGGAACTTCCGATTAATTTCCAGGGGTGGAACTGGTATCGACGGTTGGAACCTTCTCAGCGTCAGTTGTTCTTGACGGTTGGTAGTGGGGTCAGTTCTTGTATTTTCTTCTATCTTTCTCTATCCCTTTGGACAAGTGCTGAAAGTCCTGAAATGGCTTTAAGTCTAATCGGACAAAATTTAGGGATTTTGGGAATTTTAAGCTTAATTTTGTGGCAATGGTATCAACAAAAATATAATAACGTTCAATCTCAACTGAACCAATGGTTGGGAGATTTAACTCAAGATAATCCCCTGAAACGCTTGATTGCTGTGCGTCAAATCACTGATTCCTTTCAGCATTCTCCCCAACGTTCAGGAAATCGACAATTATTATTAGAGGCGCAACGGTGGCAACCTTTACCGACTCTTCAGTCCTTTCAAGGCATTAATCAAACTCATATTGTTGAGTATTTTCAACTGATGTTATACCAAGAAAATGAACCCCTTGTGCGTGAAGCGTTATTAGAAGGCTTACAAATTCTCGAACCAGAAGACCACCGAAGGGATTTTGAAGAATTAAGGGTTAGAATTTCACCTGAAGATGATGTAAAATCAATTGACCATCAAAGGTTTCAAAGATAATTTTGTTAATATTTAATTCGCTTAATTCTAATTGAGCATTAGGGAAATTTAGGGAATCGGTATTGAGATGAGGAGAGACATTCATCCGGGTTTCTGCTACTTTTTTACCTTCGGCATCATAGGCGCATAAAACGGTAGCGCGAGAACTGGTAATCAGTCCAGAGACTTGCTGAACGGGATATTTAAAGTTAATTTCTAAGACTCCCCCTTTGGGTGCACCCATAATGACTGTTGTGGCAGGTTTTAAGACAAAAGCGGGATTAGAGGGTTGTAAGGCGATCGCATTATGAAACGTAATTCCCCAATGTTGAAATTGATTTTCAACGACTTCAAAACAATTTAATTCTTCTAAGGCTAATCGAATTTCGGTTGAGGCTTTAACGGTCAATTCTGGATCGATATTTTGGTCTTCTCGTTGAGGATAAACAACAAGTTCAGATGAATTAGATTCGCAATCAATAGGAGTTTCTAATTCTAAGGATTGAATAAAATCAACAGCCGGAAAGTCTTCGTCTACCATAAAGTTTTTCATAGTTACCCACAACCAAATGATTGATAGAACAGGGTTGATTGAACCGTTCTGGTGTCAAACTGCTATCTTTTGGGGGAGTACAACTGGATTAACAGACTGAGATCCTTAAATCAGTTGCCCTTAAAAGATGGGTTTAACCCATGAGGGGTGTCACCCCTCATTATAAACCAGCCCAGACTGTTTGCAAACCCAAATTTAGGATTAACTAGATCCTACAAAGGCTCGGAAGGGGAATCAGGACAAAAGCAGGGGGAGAGGAGGACAAGGGGACGGGGGGACGGG